>DAHXOS010000025.1 GCA_027364775.1 bacterium | reverse complement strand
GATTGATATAACGGGCTAATCATGCAGTTCGAATAGCCCGGATAGCCCCATGTGACTCCGGACAAAAAAATCGAACCGAGAAGGCAACGAATCTGGCTAAGCGTCTTTGATGTGGCATAGGTTTGCCCTACATTCGAGAGTTTATCCATCAAAAAGGCGTTAATCTTATTAATATCGTATTTAGTAACCACCTCATCATCTTGAGCAGCATATGCAGCGGCAATCTTATTTTCAATAACAGCATTTTGCTCTTTAAAGATCTCATCTGAATAAATTCCTGCCAAATTCTTCTCAACTAGGACTTGTCGTAATGTCTGTAGCTTAGCTATTTCCTCATTGGCAGTATTTACTTTCTTTTTTAATTTTAAAGCTTTTTTGGTGTAAGCTTTAAGAAGTCTATTGCAGTATAGTTTTAAACCGTTTTCAGATGGCGTAAGAGAGCATAATAGATTTTCTAATTCTGTATGAATTGTTTTTGCAGGAATAGATATTTGAACACATCTTTTTCTACAGAAATAGTAAGCGTATTTGTGATATTTGCTCCATGCACCAGTAAAATTCGATCCACATTTACTACATTTAACAATTCTTCTTAAAGGAAAATCAAAATTATCCCTATTTTTTCTTGGGTCTATAAGTTTATTGGTATTTCTTCCATCTAAGATAGCTTGAACTTTATAAAATTGTTCTTCAGTTACCATGGGGATGTGTTGACCCTTTACTTCTTCAGGATATTTGGGAGACACTAATATACCCATATAGAATTTGTTTCTGAAAATTCTTTGTAATGTTTGATGTCTATACTTTAATCCCCATTGATTCATTATTAATGATATCTCTTTTAGGCTTTTTGTCCCTGTAGCCATTAAATCCCATGCTTTTTTAATAGTATCGAAAGTTTTAGGATCTTTAATGGCATATCCATGCTGATTTAAATAGCCAAGAGGCACATGATTAGTTACTAAGCCAGATAAAAATCTAGCTCTCATACCATTTTTGGTTCTTTCGCTTCGAACGTCATTATCATGTTGAGCAAAACTTGCTAAAACTGTTTCTAATAATTTCTCTGTAGGTGAATTTCCTGTGGGTTCAGAGGCTGAAATTAAAGCAATACCCATTTCAAAGAACCTTTTTCTAAGAGCTAAATAATCTGAGGTTTGCCGGGATAACCTATCTAGTCTATAAACAAATACAGCTTTAATATCTTTTTTATTCCTTCTACAGTAATCAATCAGTTTTAAAAGTTCAGGTCGACCTGTAATTGTTTTTGCAGACTTGCCTTCTTCTCTAAATACTTGATCTATTTCATAACCCTTATATCTAGCATCTCTACGGCATATTTCTTCTTGAGTTTTTAAGGAAAATACTTGCTCTTCGGAGGATACACGGATATAAATAACGGCCTTTTTAGGGCCAGAATAACTATTTAAAATAGGCGCAGTAATCATTTTTGTTCAAGTTCAAGAAATTCATCTAAAGTTTTACCATCAAATACATTTCTTTCATATTCTTCTAGCCAGGAGTCTACTAAAAACTGAACTTCATTTATTAAGTCATAAACCTCACTATCTGATAAGTCCTTTGCAGAATCACCCAATATTTCCCTTGCCTCTAGAATATCCCTTTGCTGCTGATCTTGCTCAGTAAATAGTTGGTTTAACCTCTCATATGTATCATCCTGAAGTTGTGAGGGATTATATGGTTCATTCAAAAATACTTTATTATTTAGTGAACTTTCCTTGACTATCTCCATACTCTTATCCAATCTAAGTAACTATAAATATAATTATAGTCATATATTTATAGTTTGTCAAGAGAATTTTAGCTTTCCTATTCTAGCTTGACTTTTAATTATTAGTTTGTATAATCTCAGCTATGCCAGTCACAGAAACATATCAACAAAAAAGAGCAAAAGAATTAGGATTTAGACAGCAGGGAATTGGTAAAAGATATGGTATACAGGATTTGATCTCTTTTTATGAATCAGTTACACCTGAGGCTCTAAGAGCTCAAGCATTTGCCTATTTTATTAGAGAATATCATACTGCCCCCAAACCAAATGACGGTAGACAGAAGCTTTATGTTTCAAATCCAGAAGAAAGAGCGATTACGGAATTCTGGGCAGAGGCTACAGAAAGAGATGAAGTTACCACCCCTGAAAAATTCTTTTATCTGGGAATGGATATCGTTAGATTAAGAGAAGGTAAAGGAGCGTTTCAAGCTTATATGGATAGCAAGGGTAGAGTATCTCAAGAGTTGCAAGACCCCCATAATCCTGATACTACCTATACACTAAGACCAGATTTTCCTATTTTTGTATCATTTGTTGATTACTTGAATATAACTATAAAAAACCCTTCTTTAGCTAAAGATGTTAAATATACAGCAACTCGTGCTCTTCATACCATGAGGGGTGAGGAGGCTGATTTCGAGATGACTACACCTACTATATTGCCAATTTCTGTTGATGAAGCTCAAGCATTATTAAATACAAACTCTCCCTTTGTTGAGGATAAAAGAAAATTAGGAAAACGATTAGGTATTCATTATCCAGTTGTAGATTTCAGAACTGGCGAATCCGGGTTTAAAGCATTTATTCCTACAAAATTTACTCCGGATGAGTTAAATACTTTTGGTAAAAGCTTATGGAGAGCCCATCAAGCTACCCCAGTGAAAGCCGCATAATTACGCTACACCCCTTTATTAAAATCAATTATGCTATACTTGCCTCAATCTGCCTTGAGCAGATATGGTAAATATTGAAAATTTCAAAGCTAGTAATATTATTAATGGATTATTAAAATCCAAAGGCTCTGTTTCTATCTCTTCTGATCTTATATCAACTAGTATCTTTATCTTTGTTTCCGTTATTTTATTATTGGTACTAGTTTATTTCATTCGTAAATTATTAAATATTAGAAAATCTCTTAATGAACAATCTATTCTTCTAGAACTCACTCCTCCTTTTAAAACAGAACAAAGCTCATATACTACCCAGCAGTTATTTTCTTTAATTAATGCCTTAGGAAGTCAAAGATCATACTTTGATAAATTTATTGGTAAAAAGCCAAGGTTTTCTTTAGAAATAGTATCTACTCAAAAAGAAGGTATTAGATATTTAATTAGAACAAGTATGAAAGAGGTAAACACTTTAAAAAGAAGTCTATTATCATATCTTCCGCAAGTGAGTGTTAAAACAATTAATGAATATTTACCTCAGGCTATTGAGAACTTAAATAATTATCACTTTAAAATTGTTGAATTTAAACTTTCTAAACATTTTGCTTATCCGTTGCAAAAACAAGATGAACTAGAAGAACATGATCTAATAGCCTATTTAACCGGAATGATGACAAAGCTTTCTGCTGGAGAGCTAATATCACTGCAACTTGCACTATCTTCCACTAAACCCAAAGATGCAAGAAAAATAGCCAAAGGAAACATTGGCAAATTTTAAAAAATTGTTTGAATTTATTAAAAATCACTAGTAAAGTTGTATAATCGTAATATGAGCACCAGAGGGGATATTGCAAAACAAGTAAAAGAAGCTAGGGAAAAGAAAAAGCTTACACAAGAAGAAGTAGCTAAAGCTGCTGATATAACAGTAAATTACTATGCTATGGTTGAGAGAGCAGAAGTTAATGTTTCTTCCGATATTCTAGGCAGAATAGCCAAAGCACTTAAGATAACAATAAAAATTTAATTTACTACCTCAGGCTTTTTTTGCGTTATCGATTGATTCAGTCTCTTTTTTACCGTTTTCTCAAAAAGTTGTAACATTTTAGAAAATTCTTTGGCATATTCCTCATTTGCATTATCAATATCAACCACTTTCAAGATTTTTACTACATCTTCTGTTGAAGTAATATCATATTTATTAGCTACCGCTAAGCTATAGCCTTTCATAACTTTTCTACCATTTTTCTTTAACCAATTTTTATCCATATTTTGCTATTATACCTAAATAAACCTTGAAAGTTTCAAAAAATTAAACATTTCTAGAGTTAATTGCTCATTTTCTATCCTTCTCATTATTTCTCGGCTATGCGCTTGAGACAGAATATTAAGACTACCTTCCAAAGTACTTTTCTATCTAGAATAGCCAACTTTCTATGGTGATTGCCTAAACAAAGTAAAATTCTTAACAGCTTCTGTATCGTATTGTTCAATTCGAATGTCTGATTTTTCAATCTTCAGGACAGTAATATCTTTTCTTACTACTTACAGCTTCCTCGTCCATTAAAATACCCTTTTGAATTTGCCTCAGCAATGCTTGTAAGATCGTATTTACCGTTGCATTTTTCAAAATTTGGCTTATAATGACAGGAAATATGAGTCCAGAAATGCATCCACAATTTGTATGGAAAGAACCAATTGTTCATCCAAGGCAACAGTATTTAAAAGGTCTTCTTGAACGTCCAGATTTGCCGCAAGGTGCAGATGAGCTTATCTGTGAAGCTATAGTAGAATACGAATCAGTTTTTGAAAGACCTCCTGTTGCAAGACCAGATACAAGAACTGCACCTACTACATTCCGAGCAAGTATGCCAGACGATGGTGAAGATGGAGTTATTCTTGCAGGTAAAAACCATTTACTAACTGTCAAATTTTCGGCAGACGATGAACATGTTGCGCCATTAGATGAAGTATTTACCCATACTATGGTTGTCTTAAACCTAAGAAACATGCCAGGTGTTAATTTATATCCTGATTTTTTGAGATATGTCGCAGTTGATGTAAATGGTAATTCAAAACCTACTCAATTCTTGCTTGAGGTGCCCGACGGTCTTCGTGGCTATAATGGCAGAATAGAATTAGATGTTTTTAATGGTACTAGACTGACATTTCATCGTGCATCAGATATACAACTTCGATAAAATTATAGGATGGCGTAAGGTACCTTACTCTCATAAATTGGCGGTGTAAGCTCTTCCACAACAAATTCCTTTTTCGGCATTTATGATTGTATTTTTTATAATCCAGCTTATAATGACAGGAAATATAAGTCCAAGGGTAAAAATTGCATCCATTTAATTTCCTGGTTTAAATAATTAGAAATCATCTATTTAAAAATCCATAAATTTCAATAATAGACTAAACTTAAGATAAACTAATTTAGATAAAGGCTATTTATGTTATTATTTAATGGTAGGTAGATAACTGCACAGTAAATAATTTAAGGAATATTATGGATTTAAAAAAACCAAATATCAACGTTGTTCATCCTAATAATCTACTAACAAAAGAACTTAAGGGGCTTGATAAATTTAATACCAAAATAGCTGTTGCTATCACTAAGAGGATTGGCACTATGTGGAGTGCTTATTTATTTTGTTTACTTACTTTTGTTTCTTTACCAGCTGTATTAACTCAAGCATTTAGTTTGAATATTTTTCCCCAATGGATGGTTAGTGTAAGTTTAATTGCTTTAGTGACCTGGATTGCTCAGACTTTTTTACAATTAGTACTGCTACCAATCATTATGGTTGGTCAAAATGTAATTCAAAAACAGCAAGATGCTAAAGTAGAAACAGATCATATTACATTGACCTATATGGCAAATTTACAAGAACAACAGATGATAGAGCTTAAAAACCAAACGACAGAATTAAAAAACCTAGTTAAGATACTCGATGGTCTAAAAAAGAAGTAAACCTCATCAATAGGTTATCTATAAATATTAGATAACAGTTTTAATGCACGAAAAAAGCCCCTTGCGGGGCTCTCTTCGAAAAGTCGTGTAACTTGCGAAACACAACCGATTACCTACATTCAGAATATTAACCCGGAGGTTAATATTCTTGATTAACTTGCGCTAATCACGAACGTAAGTGTTAGAATAATATACAATATATTGTATATTGTCAATACCTTGTGCAGGATGACTAGATAACGTACAATTCCTCTCCTTTCCTAAGTAATAGATTTGTAACATATTCCTTTGGAGTTTGATAGTGGATAGCTTGATGAAATCTCTTGTTATTGTATTTGTCATTAAATATTTCACATCTTTGATTAATTTCTTTTAAAAGAGGCATCAAATCAGCTTGGTAGTTAAAGAATTCATATTCAGCTGTTTGAATCAGTCTTTCTGCCCGGGAATTCATCTTGGGAGTGTAGGGATGGGAGAAATAATGGATAATGCCTAACTCTTCACACTTTTTATGGAAGTTTAGAAGATATTCACTACCATTATCAGTATTGATAGCTTTTATCTTAAAGGGAAAGTAATCCATCACTTTACTTAGAAAATCTGCTGCATTAGCTGATGAACAAGATCCATATGCCCAGACAAATCCATACCTAGATTTGCAATCAACTGCTACAAACAGGTAAAACCTTTTTCCTAAGATGTATAGATATTTAGTATCAATTTGTACCAAAGACCCTAAGTCCTTCTCCTTTAATTCATAGGCAGCTTTGAGCCTGGGAATGGAGTAATTTCTGTGCTTTTTTAAAGTAGCTTTGTGCTGAATATTTTTAAGCTCTGAATGTCTGTTAATGACTTTCTGAATAGTATCATGACAGACTTTAATTCCCTCCCTTAAAAGCTCCTGATGTATTTCATATTTGCTCTTTTCCAGATCATTTAATCTAATATCATAGATCCTTTTTAAGATCCAGGTAGGAGTTGTCATCTCTCTTAAGTGATGAGGAGTTCTGGTTTTTAAATTATCTTCCAGACTCTGTAAATTCCTTGGATTAAATCTAGCCTTCCAAAGATAAAAAGTATCTCTAGATATTCCAAAGTGTCTACAAGTTAAGGAAATATTCTTGTTATGTCTGTACCAAAAATCAAACCAAGTCAATCTTTTTAAAGCATGTTTAGATAAATTAGCTGAATTGACTTGAACTAATGGAACTATCTTAAAGGCTCTCATATAAGAGCCATTATATTTACCTCTCATTAAAGTTCAACTGTACGGAATCTATCACATCCTAGACATACCTTTTTTCACAACTGCTTTTTTTGATAAGATAAATTTACTTTATGCGTGCTCTAATCACAGGCGGTGCTGGATTTATAGGCTCACACATCCAAGATAAATTAATTGATTTAGGACATAAAGTAGCTGTTGTTGATAATCTCCGTTCAGGTAAAAAAGAAAATCTAAATCCCCAAGCCAAGTTTTATGAATTGGATATAAGAGATGAAAAACTAGATCAAGTCTTTAGTGAATTTATGCCAGAAATAATTTTCCATTTAGCTGCTCAAAATGAAGTTCCCTATTCCATGGATCACCCTTTTGAAGACCAGGACATGAACATAGTTGGAATGATGAAATTAATGGAGTTATCTGCCAAATATAAAGTCAACAAGGTTATTTATTCCAATACCGGTGGGGCTTATTATGGTGATCTATCACAGGATAAAATACCCACAAGAGAAGATACGCCTGTATTAAAACCTACTTCATTTTATGGAGTTTCTAAAGCTTCAGCAGAATTATATTTAAAACTTTATGGAAACTTAAAAAATATTGCCTGGGTGTCTTTAAGGTATGCCAATGTTTATGGACCGCGTCAGGATGGTAATAAAGAAGCAGGGGTTATTGCTATATTTACCTCTAAATTGCTTAAAAAAGAAATTCCTAAGATTAATGGTGATGGCTTTCATACTAGGGATTATGTTTATGTTGGAGATGTGGTTGAAGCAAATATTAAAGCTATAGATTATCCAGAAAATGATTACTTCAATATCAGTACTGCTACTGAAGTGTCCAATAATCAGGTATTTGAAACTATAGAGGCTGAACTTAAAACAGGTATAGCAGTTGAACACGGTCCAAACAGACCGGGTGATCCACTCCATGTAACTTTAGATAACACAAAAGCTAAAGAAAAATTAGGTTGGGAACCAAAAGTAGACTTTAAAACAGGAGTTAAATTAACTGTAGAATATTACTCTAAAAATTTCTAAGCTTGGCTTTATTACTCAAATTTTGGTAAAATTCCAAAGAGTGATTTAACCGCCGCGTTCGTCTAGTGGCCTAGGACATCGGGCTTTCATCCCGAAAATCACGGGTTCGACTCCCGTACGCGGTACCAAAGTTGTTTTTTCAATATTAGACTCTTGGATTAGAGCAAAAGGAAGTCCCAAAGTAGTGGTTCCAATATTCTCACCGTCAAAATAAAACCTATTTGGAAACACCAAGCTTTGGAATCTAAGTTTGTGCTTAAATGGAACCTCAAGCCATAATAGTAGTGTAATATTAGACAAATTCATAAACTTTACGATCTACCTATAGTTTGCAATCTGAAATTGAAGTTGTTATAATCCCAGCCATGTTATTTTAGGGAAATTAAAATTTTATTATGCATGAATTTATAGAACTTAGAGATACAGCTAAAGAACATTTTGTAAGAGATGCTGCGAAACGCCAGGCAATTGCTTTAGTTATTGGTCAAACTTCTCCGTTATTTAAAGCTACTCTTATAAGAGAAGTTGATCCAAAAGAAGATCAATTATTAAAACAAGCTCGCGAAAACCCAGATCAAGTATGAGAACTACTTTCTAAAATCAGAGCTGTTGAGATGGTTACAGATGATCCATTAAGAGTACCATCTAACCCACAACTTTGTACTAAAACTTTAGCTTTCCAGACAGCCTATCCATTATTAATAGAAGCTCATTCAATTGTAGAGCAAATAGAGGTAGCTGAAAGAAGACGTGTTGGAGCTTTAGACGAAAGAACTAGGAGCGATATGTTTAACAGAATGGTTAGGTTTGCAGTGCTTTATGATTATTCATTTGGAGTGATAATTGCTAGTTCAGGAATTGCAGCTGCAGAAAGAATACTAAGAGGTTACTTTGACGTTGAAACAGAAAGGACTTTGCCGGAGTTTACAGAAGGTTCTGGAACTAGGTTTTCAAAATTAAAGCAAGATTTAGCTAAGGCAGGCCTTATGGTTGGGGCAGAGCAGGCAGTACAACTTTTAACTAGAGATCCTAGTGGACGTAAATTATTTAATAAGCAAGTAGAAGGAATGAGAAAAACTCAACACAGGGGTTATCTATTCAAAAGCTCTACTTTTTTTCCAGTTCCTTTAGTATTTATGGCTGGAGCAGAGTTTGCTCAATTTCAATATTTAAATTTATACCCTTTCTCTGAACGCCTACCCCGAGTAACTCCTGGCTCAATAAAGGCTGAGTAAGCTTTTTAACCAATGCAAATCATACCTAAATTAAATAACTAAATTTTTCAGTATGATTGAAAATAAAGATCCTAAAATCTCAATAATGAGGAATTAAAGCGATGTCTGACTCTTTTACCTTAAGCCATGTTAAGATTATACATCTGCAACATCACACTTATATTTTTTATAAAGCTCTAGCCACTGTCCAAATGACAAAAAACTTGGTTTTAATTTAAGAGAAAAGTCTATTTTTTTAGTTAAAGCTTGTAACCTTTCTTTAGACATAAGTTTTCTTAGATTCTTATCGATTGGCTGTCCGTCTTTGAAAACTTGTTCTACAAATCTCTGATAGATTTGTTGTTGTTCAACAGGAATTAAAGCATTTTTTCTTTTAGTAACTCTCCACATAACACAATCCATACTAGGTGTTGGATTAAAATCATTTTTACTAAAGCGATGGTGAATGCTAAATTCAAACCAAGGTTTATATTTAATCGAGAATAGATTATTACCCATCATTCCTGAAAGTCTTTCAGCTAAATCTTGCCTTACTACCAAATAACAATCTTCTGGTGGATTTCTTCCCTCTAAAAGCTTTCTGACAATCTTACCTTCAATAGAAAATGGAATATTGGCAAAAACCTTATATTCAGTTCTAGGCAGATGAAAGTCTAAAAAATCTAATAAATATATATCTAACTTTGACTTATCTCCTAAAAACTTATCCAAATGCAAAACAAGCTTAGGATCAATTTCAACAGCAATAACCCTTTTAGCTATCTGAAGTAGTTCAGAAGTAATAAAACCTTTACCTGGACCAATTTCTAAAACAGTATCTTGAAAGCCAATAGAAGATCCCCGAACTAATTTTTTAATTAGAGTTCGGTTGTAAATAAAGTTCTGAGATAGTACTTTCCGCCGAAACTTGTACACGGCGGAACCTCCAGAATGTGACCATATGTAGGGCATTATACCATTTTGTGCATATTTTTGCTGAAAACACTAACAAGAGTTAGTAAAAACCAATTCATATTCTCATAATAAACTTAAATAGAAAAGTTTGGAATAGCAGTCAGGATTGTAATGTTTTATTAAATATTAAGTACCCTTTTTGCTTACTTTAGTCACTGCAAATGGTATCTCTTCCCAATCTTTTACCTTTCTGACTTTCAGATTTCTTTTCCAAACAGTATCCAAAAGCTGAGTATCTACCCCTAATTTCTTTGCCTGAGCTTTAAGAGCCAATAAATCCTTCGGAAAACATTTTCCACCAAAACCTCTAAGAGGAGTAATATCCAGATGTGAATAATAAATTCGGTAATCTGCAGCTACCATTTTTTTAACATTCTCATATTTTATACCTAACCTCTCACAAATCTCAAACATCTCATTTGCAAAAGTTACCTTTGTGGCCAAATAACAATTTGCCATATACTTCACCATTTCCCCTGAAGTAGGATCAGTTTGAAAGATTGGAGTCTTAGAAAATTGCTGCCTGTAGAGAGTAACTAATCTTAAAGAAGTTTCATCGTTAAAAGCACCAATAATTATCCGATCTGCATTGACAAAATCCTCTAAATAATTTGCCTCAGTTAAAAATTCCGGGTTATAGGCAAAAATGGATTGAGGATATTTTTTCTGATAAAAAACAGTTGTACCAGGTACAACTGTAGATTTAATAACAATAATTTTTTTAGTGTTATTAGTGTATGTTGTAATTTTTTTTAGGCTTTCATCAATAATCTTCAGATCAATCCCAGATTCATCTGATTTAATAGGAGTGGGTAAACAGATAAAAATAAATTCTGAACCTTTAATTGTTTCCTCTAGAGTATTTAAGCCTTTCTTATATTTATCGTAAATTAATAAATCCGCAGTTGAAAATCCACTAGCTACAGCTTGGCCTACAAATCCATAACCAATAATTCCAATCCTTTGTTTAAAAGAAATCACCTGAGTATTATAGCAGCTTAAACAATTACATTTTTAATTAGTTTAATCTCTGGTTTACCCTCTACTAAGTCTATAGCCACCAGATCAAATCTGTAGGGTTTATCTCCCCAATTAATTTTCTGAACATAAAATCTAGCTGTTTTAAGTAAAGCCTGAATTTTCCAGGGTGTAATAGATTCTATTGCTTGACCAAAAGAATCATTATAACGGGCTTTAACTTCCACAAATACTAAATCATTACCCTCTTTTGCTACTATATCTATCTCACCACCTCTGATCTGATAGTTTTTTGCAATAACTTTATATCCTTGGGTTTTTAAATAATTAGCAGCTAATTCTTCGTATATTTTACCGACAGATCTGGTATTACCAAACATTAGTTTAAAAATTTAGCCAAATCAAATGAGGTTCTATGTAAATCGCAAAGGCCGTGTAGCTTTATCATATCCCGATGAAATTTAGTACCATATCCTTTATGTTTTTCAAATCCATAATGAGCATATTTTATATCCAATTTACTCATCAAACTATCTCGATAAACTTTAGCTATTATGGACGCTGCTGCAATAGACACAGAGATTCTATCTCCACCTATTAGAGCTCTCTGCTTTTGGGGATCTATATTCTTAATTTGAAAAGCGTCAATTAAGATAAAATCCGGAAAAGGTTTTAATTTTTTAACCACATTATAAAAAGCAATTTGAGTCGCTTTTCCTATACCCACCTTATTAATGACTTCTACTCCTACTTCTTCAACAGCCCAAAATTGAGCATATTTTTTAATCATTTCTGCTAATTGTTCTCTTTTTTTAGGAGTTAATAATTTAGAATCAGCAATACCTACAGGAATATTGCCATTTTTAGGAAAAATAACTGCTCCTACAACCACCGGACCAGCAAAACCACCTCTACCTACCTCATCCACTCCACAAACAAATTCTAAACCCTGATCCCAATAGGATTTTTCCAAATCTGATGTAGCATATATCATCTAAAAGATAGTTTACAGAGAAGTATGTATTGTTACAACTGAGGATTTTAACCTTAAACTCTAGTAGCCATTCTACCAGTTAAGTTTCTAAGATAATAAAGTTTGCTTCTTCTAACTCTCTTGGCATTTTTTACAACATCAATATCAACTATAGATTTTGAATTAACCGGCCAGATTCTTTCAATCCCTATACCTTGAGGACCAATACGTCTAATTGTCATGGTTTTATTCTCTGCCCTACCTTTTAAAGCAATTAACATTCCCTCAAAAGTTTGAATACGGGACTTTCCACCCTCAACAATAGTGTTTTTAACCCTAATAGTATCACCAACTTTTAGATCTTTTTCATTAAATTTTACTGATAACATGGGTGTAATATTACCTGAAAAATGGTGATAAAGCAAGCTTAGATCAACCTGATAGAGTTGGGCCCTAAAATCTCCTCTACACTTTTAACTAGTTCTAAATCTGGAGATACTGTAAAGGCTAAATTAATCTTTTTAATTTTATCCCCACTGGGTATTAAAACCGAAATAGGCGATGCACCGGGGTATTTTCTTAATGTTGTATTCAACTTTTGAAAGATAGCACCATCTGTACCAAGAGGAACTTCTATTTCAATTGCCCGAAAATTTATTTTTATAGAATTTTCTGCATCAAATTTCTCAATATTATCAACAAGTATTGAAAAAGACTCTTCCCTTTTATCTAATTTACCAGAAATTAACACTACCTCTTCTTTGAATAATAAGTTTTTAAATTCATCGTAAGTTTTCGGAAAAACTACAGTATCAATCTCTGAGGTTCCATCAAAAATTTTAACAAATGCCATTTCAGAGTTACTTTTTTTGGTAAATATTTTTTTAACCTCCACAATAACTCCGCCGACAGTCAATTTTTGACTAATATGCTCATCTGCTATTTGCGATATTCTAATTGAAGTAAATTGATCAATATTAACTAATTTCTTAACATAAGGAGGCTCATGAAGGTAAAATCCTAAAAGTTCTTTCTCAAAAATTAGTAACTTCTCTAACTCCATCTCCTCTACTTCTGGTAATTTAAATGACGGCTCTAATTGAATATCCTCATCCAAATCAAAAAGAGAGGTTTGTCCACTATTTTTTGATTTAGATGACTTATGAGCTTCTTCCAAACACTGATCTAGCCCAATCAATAAGGAAGCTCTCGTTCCAAATGAATCTAATGCACCTGCCTTAATCAAACTTTCCAAAGTTTTTCTATTAACAAGCCGTGTATCAACCCTTAAACATAAGTCATAAAGTGAGCTAAAAGCTTTATTATTTCGGGCTTTTAATATTGATTCTATTGCACCGATACCAACGTTTTTTATGGCAGATAAACCGAACCTAATACCTTGATTAGAAGCCGGACGTTCTACCCCTGTAATACTTCTGGACAAGTCTTCATAATTTAAATTAGTTAGATCCTCAATTTTAAATCCTACTTCAGAAGAATTAACATCTGGTGGTAAAACTACAATTCCCATCCTTTTTGACTCCTCCATCGCTTCGGCAATCTTATCCGTATCACCATACTCGGCAGTCATTACCGCAGTCATAAACTCAACCGGGTAATTAGCCTTCATATAGGCTGTTTGATAGGCCACAATTGCATAAGATGCAGCATGAGCCTTGGGAAAACCGTAAGCAGCGAAAGGTTCAATTAAAGTCCACAACTCTTGAGCCTTTTTCTCATTCAAACCATTTTCAATAGCGCCAGTTATAAAATGCTCTTTTTGTTTGGCCATTTCAGCAGGGATCTTTTTACCCATCGCTTTTCTAAATTTATCTGCCTCAAGCCATGAATAACCAGCAATATTAATAGCAGTTAGTAAAACATCTTCTTGATAAACTAATAACCCTAAAGACAGTTGCATATAATCCTTCATTCTTGGATCAAAATATTTAATTTTTTCTGGATGGTGAGCCCGTTCAATATAATCTGGGATACTACCCATCGGACCGGGTCGGTATAAGGCTACCATAGCTGACAAATCAGTTATTTTTGTCGGACGAAGTTCTATTAACCATTTAGTCATACCCTCAGAGGACAATTGAAAAACACCCATAGTTTCTCCTCGGGCCAAAAGTTCATAAGTTTTTTGATCATCCAAAGGAATCTTATCTAAATCTACTCTTTTATTTGTATTTTTTTCAACATATTCAACAGCCCGGCCCAGAATAGACAAATTCCTAATTCCTAAAAAGTCCATTTTGACTAAGCCAGCATCTTCCACTGCTCCCATATCATATTGAGTAATAATTTTGTCTCCATTTGCCTCTCTTTGGATTGGAGTAAATTTTCTAATATCATCTGGAGCTATAACTACTCCTGCTGCATGGACTGAGGCATGCCTAACTGTACCTTCAACTTTAATTGCTAAATCCAACATTTTTTTATATTGAGAATTTGCAGAATTTGAAATAGAGGTGGGGTTCTTAGATTGAGGCTCATAAGAAATACCTTTATAAATGGCTGCAAGCTCAGGTACATGCTTGATGTGCTCCGCTAATGGAATATGAAAACCTTGTTTAGGCGGTGGAACCAATTTTGCAATTTTATCAACTTCTCCATAAGGTACATTTAGTACTCTTCCTACATCTCTGATTGCTGCTCTACCCATCCTTGT
>DAHXOS010000109.1 GCA_027364775.1 bacterium | reverse complement strand
AATGAAGATTTAAAGGGTAATAATACTAAAACAATCAGTGTAGCTTTAAATATCCACTATTTTTTGTCTAATGGTAAAGGTAGTATGGGAGTAACTAAAAATCTTAGTGACATTTTTACCCTTTCTCAAATGGCTACTTTTGAGCAACCAACTGTTGTGTTTAAGTATTTAGTGGCTGCATTAGTGATGATTTTATCAATTGTTTTAGGGTTTCTCACCTTTTCCAGAACTGCAGTAAAAGGTGTAGAAGCCTTGGGTAGAAACCCTTTGGCAGGTAGGTTAATCCAATTGGGTATTGGTTTAAATGTGCTAATTACTATTAGCATTATTGGTGCAGGATTAGTTATGGCCTATTTCATAACTATTGCTTAAAAATGAATACAATTTTAACTCTAAATATTTTAATTTTAATTTTTAACCTCATTTATTTTGGTTTTATTTACCGCAAAAACCAAAAGTTGATCAGGCGCGACAGACAGCTGCGGGAGAGGCAGGGGCGTTTAGATGATCAGGCAGATGATGTAATCAGACAGGTTTTGCAAAAATCTTTAGCTAAGGCCAGGGAAAACCTGACTGAGGCTGATTACTTTAAAAAAGAGATGATTGCTTCTTTAGAAGAGGAGTTAAAACAAGCTATTGCAGATTGCGTTAAACAATTTGATATTGATACTGTCAAGTTCAAAAAAGAATATCAGGAAGTTGTAACAGATTCGGTTAACTTATTGAAGAATAAAACCCAAACTGAGATAAAAGAGTTAGAGCAAGCGTTAGAGCAACAGACAGTTAAAACTGAGGAGCAAATAAGAACTCAAACCCAGGCTGATTTTGCTAAAGTTAAAGTGGAAATTGAAAATTATAAACAACGGCGCATCTCTGAGATTGAGGCTCAAATTAGTGCCATAGTGGAAAATATAGTTAAACAGGCAACCGGTAAGTTAATCTCAACTGCAGATCACCAGCAAATCCTCAAGGATGCTTTAGATCAAGCCAAAAAGGAAAATTTAATCTAAATTTATGGCTAATTTAAATATTAAAGCACTGGATTTTGTTATTACAAAATCCCAGTTAGTGCAGTTTGAGCAGAAAATTGAAACCTTAAAAGAAGAGGTTTTTAACCAAAAATTCAATTTAAATAAGAGCTTGGCAGAGTTATTTACAATTGAAGAAAAAGAAAAATTTTTAAGTCTGCTTTCAGACAATAAGATAAATTTAAAAAACCAAAAAGATTTTGTCCAGTTTTTAACTGATTTGCAGGAACAACTATACAAATTAAATGTGGTTAAGTTAACTATTGGGTTTGAACCAACAGAAAGCTTGGTTTTACAGCTAGCAAGCTACTTTGGAGATACTTCTGAAGACTCAAAAACCATCCTGGAAATTGATTATGACCCCCAGATAGTGGCCGGAGTGCAAATTTACAATCAAGGTAAATTTGGGGATTACTCCTTTAAGACATTAATTAATAAATTTTATGAACAGGCAAAAAGGGCCACAAAATGAGTTTATTTGAAGATTATCTGCAGAAAGTTGGAGAATATGGAGTTATTGAAGAAACCAGGCACCCGGTGGTGGTTGTCTCAGGGCTACCTTCGGTTAAGCCTAATGAGATGGTGGTTTTTGAAAATGGGCAACTGGGAGAAGTTTTTTTAATTGACCGGCAGAGTGTGGCAATTCTAAGTTTTTCCCGCGACCCTTTAAAAAGTGGTATCAAAGTTACCAGAACAGACCAGTTCATGACCGTACCAGTGGGAGAATCTCTTTTAGGAGTAACCATTAATCCTTTGGGGTATCCATTAACTAATAATCCAAACTTTGTATATCCATCCGAAAGTCGCAATATCGATAGTCCACCTCTGGGAATTAGTCAAAGATCAAGGATTAAAAGTCCTTTTTTAACCGGAGTGGCGTTGGTCGATATGATGATTCCTTTGGGGAAAGGTCAAAAAGAGTTGATAATCGGGGACCGTAAAATGGGTAAATCAGCTTTTTTGCTCCATGTAATTAAAAATCAGGTAGCTTTAGGAACTATAGTCGTTTTTGCAGCAATTGCCCAAAAACGCTCGGATATTAAAAAAGTTGAACATTATTTAGAGACAGAAAAAATCCGCCAAAATTGTATAATAGTCGCTTCAACCTCTGATGATTCACCGAGCTTGATTTCTTTAACACCTTTTTCTGCGATGACTATTGCTGAATATTTCCGTGATCAGGGTAAAAACGTAATGGTAATTTTTGATGATTTATCTACTCATGCTAGATTTTACCGTGAGTTAGCACTTCAGGCTAAGCGTTTCCCAGGACGTGAATCTTATCCAGGTGATATTTTTTATCTCCATGCCAGGTTGCTTGAGAGGGCGGGAAACTTTAAACACCCAAAGGTTGGAGAGGTTTCGGTTACGGTTTTACCAGTAGTCGAACTGGTTGAAGGTGATTTTACCGGCTATATTCCTACTAATTTAATGAGTATGACTGATGGCCATATCTTTTTTGATTCAAATATTTATTTCCAGGGCCGTAGGCCAGCTATTAACTTAGGTCTGTCAGTTACCCGTGTTGGCAGGCAGGTTCAAAGCGATTTATTAAAAAATATAAACAATGTATTGGTTAATTTCTTAAGTCAATATGAAAAAGTACAAAATTTATCCCACTTTGGCTCAGAATTAAATGAGACAACCAGAAACACCTTAAAGTTTGGTAAATTGTTATATGAATTTTTTGAACAGCGGACTAATACCCTAGTACCTTTAGAAGTCCAGCTGATTGTTTTTGGGATGTTATGGTCAAATTTATTAGATGGTAAGACCTACTCACTAGAACAATTGCGCTCAAGTTTAACTAGTTGTTATCAATTGGCTGATAATAAGGCAGTTATTAATCAGATACTCAATGTTTCTGATATGGACCAATTGATTGCCAATATTAAAGCCCAGGAAGGAATGCTTCTTAACCTATGCAAAATAAAAATATAAATCTTGATTTAGAGATGGTTAGAACAATTAAGATGCTAGCTCAATCTTATGAGGAGATCTCAGTGATTAAAATACAAAAGGTTAGAGATTCAGTGTTGGCAACCCACAATTTTCTAGCTAAGTTATCTGAAGTCTTTTTTGATGTAAAAAGTTCCTATAAAGATGAAATTGAGAAGATGTTGTTAAAATCCAAAAAGCATAAAAATGTAAGTTTACCAAGCTTAATGAACCGTAATAAACAAGGCCGGGTAGCGGTATTTTTATCTTCCAATAGTAAGTTATACGGTACAATTATTAATAATGTTTTTGATCTGTTTTGGCAGGACATTACTAAAAATGATGGAGAATATATTGTAGTTGGCAAGTATGGTAAAGAGTTAATGGAGGGGCATGACCATAAGGTTAAATATACTTATTTTGATCTGCCAGATAACTTAACCACTATTGAACAATTAAAAGAGTTAGCCAACTATCTGACTAAATTTGAAAAAGTAGATGTTTATTATGGCAAATTTGAAAATATGATTAACCAGATCCCGGTCTTTATAAACATCAGTGGTGAACAACTTTTAGAAACTACTGCTCAGGTTGAGCATAAAACTTATTTTGGTTTTGAACCAAACCTAGAGGATGTATTAACCTTTTTTGAGAATCAGGTTTTTTCTTCTTTACTCTCCCAGACTGTCCATGAGGCTGAATTGGCCCGTTATGCTTCTAGAGTCCGGGAAATGGAAGGGGCGTTGGTAAATATTAATATTGCTGAAACTAATTTAAACATCAAAGCCAGAAAATACAAACTTAGTAATGATAACCGTAAACTAATTGAAAATCTGGCTGGGATATCATTATGGGAGCAAAATAAATGAGCAATAAACAGCATGGTAAAGTTATCTCTATAAAAGGCTCAATTGTTGAGGTTGAATTTCCAGATAACTATCCTTCACCTCATGATTTAATTTTAGCTGAAGAAGACTCAGAGATTAAAATGGAAGTGATCTCTTCTGCAGGAAATGGGATCTTTTATTGTTTTTTACTTTCCTCAAGCAGCAAACTTAAAAGAGGTACTACTGTTGTTAACACTGAGCAACCTATCTTAATTCCTGTTGGTGACCAGGTTTTAGGTAGGGTGATTGATATTTTTGGCAGAGTTCTGGATGCTAAAGAACCGCTAAATGGTGGACCCAGAAAAAATATTTTATCCCAGGAACTCGAGTTTAATGAGATTATTACACCAAACCAGGTATTGGAAACTGGCATTAAGGGGATCGACTTTTTCTCGCCTATTATCCGTGGTGGCAAGATCGGTTTAGTTGGTGGAGCAGGTGTTGGAAAGACCATATTATTGACTGAGATTACTAACAATGTGGTTATTTTATCCAGCCAAAAAAATACATCAGCCCAAAGGTTAGCTAAAGGTTTACAGAAAGATGTAGTGTCAGTTTTTGCTGGAGTGGGAGAGCGTGTCAGGGAGGGCCATGAATTATTTGAAACTTTGAGTGAGACTAAAGTCTTAGAAAAAGTGGCTTTAATTTTTGGCCAGATGGGTGAAAATCCGGCGGTTAGGTTAAGGACCGCTTTAGCCGGTGCATCTTTAGCCGAATATTTCCGTGATGAAGAGAGTAAAGATGTGTTATTTTTTATTGATAACGTTTTCAGGTTTGTCCAGGCTGGGTATGAATTATCAACTTTGATGAATTCGATCCCGGGAGAAGGTGGTTATCAGGCTACTTTAACCTCAGAAATGGCTAATTTCCATGAGCGGTTGGTCTCTACCAAAAAGGGTTGCATTACCTCAATTGAGGCTGTGTATGTGCCATCAGATGACCTTACTGATTATGGTGTTCAGTCAGTCTTTCCCTATTTGGATTCAACGGTGGTTTTGTCCCGTTCAGTTTATCAAGAGGGCCGTTTTCCAGCTATTGATTATTTATCCTCAACTTCTTCAGCGCTTAATCCAGAAATTGTTGGAGAGTTGCATTATCAGGCAGTCATTGAGGCCCAGGCCTTATTTAAAAAAGCTTTGGCTTTAGAGCGGATTGTGTCACTAATCGGTGAGAATGAGTTATCAACGGAAGATCACACTATTTATAGGCGGGCCAAATTGTTGGAAAGTTACTTTACCCAAAACTTTTTTTCAGTCCAAGTTCAAACAGGTAAACAACCGGCCTATGTGCCAATGACAGAAACTGTGAGCGATGCCAGGGCAATTATTGATGGTAAATATGATGAGTTTAAACCGGATAAGTTAAGATATATCGGTAGTTTAAAGGAGGTTTATGCCGGAAAGCCCGCTAATACCAGCGGTGGCAACCCAGTTGCCACAGCCAGTAAAACTTAATGTTTTGGATGTGCATATTGAAAGTGCCTCAAATATCTTTTTTAGGGGAGAAGCTAAAGCTTTAAGTTTTATTAACGAACAAGGACCGTTTGATGTACTACCGGAGCATGAGAATTTTATTTCCTTAGTCAAGGAAAAGGTGGTAGTTTATACAAAAGATGGCACTAAAAAGGAGATAGCTTTAGAGCGCGCAATCATAAAAATTACCAATAATGTAGTGCATGTTTTTTTAGGCATCTAAAACAAGTATTTAGAATATAGAATTTAATATAGGGTAAATAATTACTGACTCTCTACTATCCACCAGTCAAAGTTTAAATCATAGGGGAGGCTGGAACTTATTTCTACTTTAAACTCTCCACTAGTTGGATCCTGGTAAGTAACCCCTACAGAGACAGGCTTTTTAGGAGTAATAAAAATTTTAGAATTGACAGAGAGTAAAGAGCTGGTAATAGTGACAGAAGTTTGGCCTGAGACAATCTTTGCGCTGCCAGCAGATTGTTTTGAAACTACAATAGATTGAGCACTAATTTTACCTGTATTGTCTATTTTAACCTTACCATTAAAGATATCTATTAAAGTAGCTAAGGGATTATTTTGCAGGTAAAGTACTCCTAAATTACCGGTAGTATTATCTAAGCTTAAGGAATTAATTGAATTATTAGTTAAAAGCAGTGTTCCATCAATATTTAAGTTACCTCCAATAGTAGTGTTATTTAAGTAACTATCTCCATATGATCTAAATGTTTCTGAAACTATAGCATTCATGGTTTTAAAGTTTGATGCGGTCAAATCATCAATTATTAATTTATCTACATATTTTGCACCTGATGTTCCTTCTAAAACTTTATTAATACCTAATACATCAGCTATGGCAGAAGAAGAGGATGCTGAGGAGGTAGCTTCTGCTAAGACTGCAGAGGATGAAGATACATTACTATTACTTGTAACTAATTTGTCTAATTTATCTTCTAAAGTTGCAATT
>DAHXOS010000107.1 GCA_027364775.1 bacterium | reverse complement strand
TATCCAGAAGAGTTTAATCTTAAACTCACAGAGTGGTTATCTTGGTACAATACCCAAAGACCTCACCAATCCTTGAATTATTTGTCACCATTCCAGTATTCTAAAGAAAGGAGTTTGTCTCAAATGTCCTAAACCAGGACACTAGCTTGCATTTAGCCTCAAGATTATGTTAGAATTTCCTCTAGAAACTGATGTCTAAGTCAGATTGATTTAACAATTTATTAGTTTTTCGGTAGATCGCGCGTCGTAAGGCAAGAACCGATACGGCGATTGTAATAAGCGAAACTTGCGAGATTTCGTTTTAAGCGTTTTACTGAGTGACCACGCCTTTAGCGGGTCACTCTTTTTATTGGTTAAAAGCAAAAATGATTAATACACTTTTAGGAATTAAAAAAGGTATGACTTCTAGCTACGATGCTAGGGGTAGAAGAGTAGGTGCAACTATTATTGAAGTTGAGCCTAATTTTGTAACCCAAATTAAATCTGTAGAAAAAGATGGTTATCAATCTGTCCAAATCGGAACTTCCTCTAAAAAAAGCGTTAAAAAACCCCAAATCGGACATTTCAAAAAAGCAGGTATAGAAAAAACTCTAAAATATCTAAAAGAAGTAAAAACAGACGATGTTTCAGATATAACACCGGGTAAAGAAATTAAAGTTAATGAGGTTTTTAGATCTGGTGATGCTGTTAAAGTAACTGGTGTTTCTAAAGGTAGAGGGTTTGCAGGTGGTGTTAAAAGATATGGATTTGCCGGTGGACCAAAAACCCATGGTCAATCAGATCGTCACAGAGCTCCAGGTTCATCCGGTTCCGGTACAACTCCTGGTAGAGTTTACAAAGGCAAAAGACGTCCGGGGCATATGGGTGTAGAAAATGTAACTTACAGAAATTTAGAAGTTATTTCAGTTGATAGAATTGCTAATTTAATTATACTTAAAGGTGGGGTTCCAGGGCCAATAGGCGGTTTAATTACCATTCAAAAATTAGGTCAAATCAAAGGTTATACTCCTCCTCCAGAACCTGAAGTAGAAGAGGAAGAAGAAGCTACAGTGTCTAATGAAGCCCAAGAAGTAGTTGAAACTCAAGCAGTAGAAGAGCCAATAAAATCAGAAGCCTCTGCAAGTGAGGTAAAAGAAAATGCCTAATACCAAAAAAATTGAAACTACAAAAATAACTAAAAAAGTAGCAGCTCCAAAGAGTGGAAACGGTGTTACTGTTTATTCTTTGGCAGGTACCACCTCAGCTGCTAATTTGGAATTACCAAAAGAAATTTTTGGTGTAGAAGTAAATAAAGCACTTTTAGCACAAGCAATTAGAGTGTATACCAATAATCAAAAAGCTCACTACGCAAATACTAAAACCCGCGGTGAAGTAACAGGTTCAACCAGAAAAATCATGAAACAAAAAGGTACGGGAGGAGCAAGACATGGATCAAGAAGAGCTCCGATTTTTGTTGGTGGCGGTATAGCTTTGGGACCAAAATCAAGAAAAGTAGAACTTGAGTTGCCCAAAAAGATGAAAAGAGCAGCCTTAATTTCAGCGTTATCTTTAAAAGCCCAAGAGAAACAAATTTTTGGTTTAAGTGGCTTAGATAAGGCAACTGGTAAAACTAAAGAAGCGGTAGAATTGCTTAAAAAAACCGGTAAAAAATCGGTATTGGTGATAGCTGATCAGAAAATTGAAAAAGCTTTACTGTCTTTTAGAAATATTCCCGGTGTAACTTTTCAGGAAGCTAGCGCAATAAATGTATTGGAGGTTCTAAAACATCAGAATTTATTTTTTACTAAAGAAGCTATTGAAAAATTAAGTCTGAAACTTGGCAAGAAGGAGAATAAATAATGATTGGCAGAGCTGTAATTTTAAAACCTGTGGTTAATGAGAAATCTATGAATTTAATTAAACTTAATATGTATACCTTTGAGGTAGACTCTGATGCCAATAAAGATCAGATTAAAAAAGCTGTAGAGGGTAAATTTAATGTCACTGTCAAAGCAGTTAAAACTTTAAATAAAAAAGGTAAAGTTAAAATGCAAAGAACCAGAAGAGCACATTACACTACCACCACTATAAAAAGAGCATTAGTAGAGGTTAAAAAAGGTGACCGTATTGCAATTTTTGAAGCACCTAAAGAAGAAAGTGTAGAAGTAACAACAGCCGACAATATCGAACCTAAGAAAGAGGTAAATGTAAATTCAAAAGTAAAAAGTAAAAACATGCAAGAAGACAAAAAAGAAATAGCTGCCAAAAAGCAAATTGCTAAAGCTTCAAAAAAGAAAGGTGAGGTTAAGTAGTATGGCATTAATTTCATACAAAGAAAAAACAAACACCAGAAGGTTTACTACCAGACTGGTAAAGCCTAAGAAAAATATAAAAGTTGTAAAAGGTTTAGTTGAAATCTTACCTAAAAACAGCGGTAGATCAGATGGTCAAATCATGGTTCGTCATCAAGGTGGCAGGCATAAAAGATATTATAGAATCATTGATTTTAGAAGAGAAAAATATGGGGTTGAAGGAAAAGTTGAGGCTTTGGAATATGATCCAAACAGAAATGTAAATGTTGGATTGGTAACTTATGCTGATGGTGAGAAGCGTTATATTTTAGTACCCCAAGGTTTAAAACCAGGAGATTTAATCTCATCTGGAGAAAAAGCAGAAGTCAGGACCGGTAATGCAATGAAGTTAAAAAATCTACCGGTAGGAACTTTAGTTCATAATGTAGAGCTTACTCCAGGTAAAGGTGGCCAATTTGGTAGAAGTGCTGGTACATCTTTAATGATTCAGGCAAAAGAGGGTGGCTTCGCTCACTTGAAAATGCCTTCAGGAGAGATTAGAATGGTTTCTTTAGAGTCAATGGCAACAGTTGGAGTATTGGGTAATGAAGATTATAAAAATATTAATTTAGGTAAGGCTGGAAGAAAAAGACATATGGGTATCAGGCCATCAGTAAGAGGTGTAGCAATGGATCCGGGATCACATGCTCACGGTGGAGGAGAAGGCAGGTCTGGTATTGGTAGAAAGAAGCCAATGACTAAATATGGTAAACCAGCTGTAGGAAAAACTAGAAAAATTGGAAAATGGACAAGTAAATATATTTTAAAAAGGAGGAAAGGTTAGGTAATTGTAAATAGGTATCGTAAGATTGGAAAACAAATTTCCGATAACCGATATCCGACAAGCGAAGCGTAACAATAAACTATGTCACGATCATCATATAAAGGACCGTATGTTGATGAAAAGTTAATGAAAAAAGTTCAAGCCCAAAAGGCTGGAGCTCCAAAGACCCCAATTAAAACCTGGGCCAGGAGATCCCAAATTGCACCAGAATTTGTAGGGCATACCTTTATGGTTCATCAAGGTAAAAACTTTATTTCAATTTATGTTTCTGAGGCTATGGTAGGTCATAGATTAGGAGAGTTTGCTCCGACAAGAACTTTTAGGTCACACGGTAAAATGACAGAGAAATCAACATCAAAGACTTAATACAACTATGGAATATATGACTATACAAAAAAATATCGGACATTCACCCCGCAAGATGAGGTTGGTAGCCGATATGGTTAGAAAAATGAGACCAGAGCAAGCTTTGGAAGTTCTAAGTTTTACCAATAAAGCTGCTGCTATTGATGTGGCTAAAGCCATCAAAACAGTTTTAGCTAATGCTGGACAAAAACCTGGACTTGTTTTTAAGTCAATAGAAGTTAATGAAGCTATGAAATTAAAAAGATATAGAGCAGGAACAGCCGGTAGAGGAAGAGGTAGACCTTATGTTAAGAAAATGAGTCAAATTAAGATAATAGTAACAGATGAGATTAGAGATGAAACTAAAAAGTTAAGTTTAAGAAAGGAGAAAAATTCAAAATTGTTATTTTGAGTTTAATTAAAAATGGGACAAAAAATTAATCCGACCGGTTTTAGATTAGGTATTTCTACTCCTTGGGAATCAAGGTGGTTTGCTCCTACTAAAAAATACGGTCAATTCTTAAAAGAGGATATGCAAATTAGGGAACTATTGATGAAAAAGTTAAGGCCGGCTGGCGTCACCAAAATTGAAATTGAAAGAGCAATTAATAAAATTAAGGTTTTGATTTTTGTTTCCAGACCCGGAGTATTAATCGGTAGAGGTGGAACAGGTTTAACTGAAATTAAAAAATACTTACAAAAGGAGTTAAAAATTAAAGACGATAATGCTTTAGAGGTAGCTCCTATGGATATTAAAAATCCTGACCAATCAGCATATTTAGTTGCTCAATCAATTGCAGAACAACTTGTCAGAAGAATGCCGGCTGCCAGAGTTATGAACCAAACCTTAGATAGAATAATGAGATCCGGAGCTAAAGGTGCAAAAGTTGTGTTATCCGGCAGAATTGGGGGAGCAGAAATTGCTAGGCGTGAGTGGAAGGCTCAAGGAGCAATGCCTTTACATACTTTAAGAGCAGATATTGATTATGCAAATTATCCAGCTTTAACCAAATCCGGTTATGTAGGAGTTAAAGTGTGGATTAACCGGGGGGAGGCTAAAATCTAATGTCACTTTTAGTACCAAGAAGAGTTAAGTACAGAAAGATGTTTAAAGGTAAAAGAACCGGTATTGCAACCAGGGGTAATGCTATTGTTTTTGGTCAATTTGCTTTAAAAACGGAAGAATGTGGGTTTATTTCTTCCCGTCAGATAGAGTCAGCAAGACGTGCTATGACCAGATATACCCAAAGGGGCGGTAGGGTTTGGATCCGGATATTTCCTGATAAACCGATTACCAAACATCCAGCTGAAGCCAGAATGGGTTCTGGTAAAGGTGATGTAGAAGGGTATGTAGCAGTCGTTAAACCGGGCAGTATTTTATTTGAAATGGGTGCAGTTGCAGAAGATATTGCTAAGGAAGCAATGAGATTAGCTGCTCATAAATTACCAGTAAAAACTAGATTTATAACAAAAGGGATGGAGCATAACTAATGAAAAAACAGCAGTTAGCAGAGATTAAAAAAAGTGACAAAAAGTTTTTAACAGAAGAGGTAAAAAAGATTAAAAAGGAAATTGCAGATTTAGTCCTGGATAAAAATATGAATAAATTAAAGGATTTAAAAGTAATTGCTAAAAAAAGAAAAGATTTAGCTCAAATTCTAACTGTCTTAACCCAAATAAATCTGGTTGAAAAACTGACAGGAAAAGTAGAAGAAAAAGGAGGTAAATAAAATGGTAGGAAGAGTTGTATCAACAAAAATGAATAAAACAGCTGTTGTTATAGTTGAATCTAAAAAGACTCACTCAATGTATGGTAAATCTTTTGCTTGGAGTAAAAAATATTTGGTAGATGATCCTTTTAAGGTAAAGTTGGGTGACATTGTAATTTTTGAAAAAGTTAAACCAATTTCAAAATTAAAACATTGGCAGGTCAAAAAAGTATTAGGACAAGATATTGTTTCACTTGAAACAGCAGAACTTTTAGCTGAAGCGGAGGAAGCAATTGCAGAAGTATTACCAGAAGAAAAAGAGGAAGAGCAAAAAATAGAAGAAGTTGTTGTAGATGAAGAGAAAACAGAAACCAAGAAAACAAAAAGAGGAGCTAAGAAATAAATGGTACAACATAGATCAATTTTAAAAGTTGCAGATAACTCCGGAGCTAAAAAGATCCAGGTAATCCAGCCTCTTGGCGGTTCTGGAAAGAGGCTTGCCAGACTCGGTGAGATATTTGTAGCTACTGTTAAAGGTGCAGACCCTAACGGCCAGGTTAAGAATCATGAGATAGTCAGAGCAATTTTAGTTAGAGCAAAAAAAGAATATAGAAGAGCTGATGGTAGCTATATCAAATTTGATGAGAATGCAGCAGTGATTATTGATAAAGATGGTAATATGAGGGCAACTCGTATCTTTGGCCCAATTGCAAGAGAAGTTCGTGATGCAGGATACAATAAGATAGTATCACTCGCACCGGAAGTGTGGTAATTATGAAAAAAATTAAAAAAGGTGACACAGTACAAATATTATTAGGAAAAGACCGGGGTAAAAACGGTAACGTTGAGAGAGTTTTAATTAAAGACAAAAAACTTGTTGTTGGTGGGTTAAATACTTACAAAAGACACGTCAGACGTTATCAGGAAATTGAAGGCGGAGTTATTGATATAACAAAACCAGTAGATATTTCCAATGTTGCTTTGGTGTGTCCAACCTGTAAGAAAGCAACAAGGGTGGGGTTTGTTGTAGATAAAGACGGAAAAAAGATGAGAGTTTGTAAAAAGTGCAAAGGAGAATTTTAAAGATGAATAATTTAAAAGATAAATATTTAAAGGAAACAAGGAGCACATTAAAGAGTGAATTTAATTACAAAAATGACTTTTCTATCCCAAGAATTAGAAAAGTAGTTATCAATATGGGTATCTCTGATGCTAAAGATAGTGAGGGAGTATTGGAAAAAGCTAAAGCTAATATTACAGCTATAGCCGGACAAACACCGGTGGTGACAAAAGCCAAAAAATCAATTTCTTCTTTTAAGTTGACAGAAGGTGCACCAATTGGTTTAATGGTAACCTTGCGGGGAGTACGAATGTATGACTTTTTAGAAAAGTTAGTTACTATTGTTTTACCTAAGGTGCGGGATTTTAGAGGAGTGTCCGATAAAGCTTTTGATGGACAGGGAAATTATAATTTGGGATTAAGAGAACAGACTATTTTTCCCGAGGTTGATTATAAAAATATAGATCGTGTCAGGGGTTTACAAATTACAATTAACACTACTGCAAAAAATGCAGAGGAGGGAAAAAGGCTACTTGAGTTACTCGGTATGCCGTTTGTGAAGAATTAATAATTATGAATTACGGATTAAGAATACAATTGAATATTACCCTTGTCAGAAAAGTTTCATTTAGAAACGTTTCTGCAAGCGATCTCACAAGCTTTATGATTGATAGTAAGGAGAGGAGGCTTGTTCCGATTGGCTAAAGTATCAAATATAGTTAAAACAAAAGTAAAATATGAAGTTCAAAAAAGGAATAGATGTTCTAGATGTGGTAGACCAAGAGGTTATATTAGAAAGTTCCAAATTTGCAGAATTTGTTTTAGAGAATTAGCTTATAAAGGGTATCTACCCGGAGTAAAGAAAGCGAGTTGGTAAAATGACTGATCCAGTAGCAGATGCATTAATAAGAATTAAAAACGGTTATGCTTCATATAGAAATGAGGTAACTTTGCCCTACTCAAAATTAATTTTGGCGATTTGTAAAGTATTGGAAGTAGAGGGATATATTGTGAAAACTGAAGAATCTTCTAAAGCAGGAACAAGTTTTAAGCAGATCAAGGTTGCTTTAAAATATGCAGACAGAAAACCGATATTGTCTGATGTTAAAAGAGTTTCTAAGCCGGGTTTGAGAGTTTATAAAAATAAAAAGAGTTTGCCTTATGTTTTAAATGGCTTAGGAATTGCTTTAATCTCTACACCCCGGGGTGTTATGAGTGATAAGCAGGCTAGAAAAAATGGTTTAGGTGGGGAGGTACTTGCTTATGTTTGGTAAAAATAATCAACTTATATCAAATAAAAATAGCTTGCGACAGAATAGTCTTAAGACAGCAAGAAAGGAGGGTCTGGGCAAAGAAGTAATGGCTTTCGTCTGGTAAAACTTTAGTATGTCAAGAGTAGGAAATAATCCAGTTGTGATACCTCAAGGAGTAGAAGTACTAATTGAAGGTCAGAAATTAACAACTAAAGGCCCAAAAGGTTCATTAGACTTAGAACTTAGACCTGAGGTAAAGGTTGAGGTTAATGAGGGACATGTAGTTGTAAAAAGAAAAAAGGAAGATAAATTATCAAAATCTGTTCATGGGTTAACTAGAGCTTTAATTAATAATATGGTAACTGGGGTAACACAAGGATGGGTTAAGAATTTAGAGATGGTTGGGGTAGGTTATAGAGCTCAAGGTGGAGGAGACACCCTAACTTTAAATGTAGGCTACTCTCATCCGGTAACTGTCAAGGCACCTGAGGGTATTAATTTTGCTGTTACTGAAAATACTAAAATATCTGTTGCTGGAATTGATCGAAATTTAGTCGGTCAAATTGCTGCAAATATCAGAGCGGTTAAACCACCTGAAGTTTATAAAGGAAAAGGTATTAGATATCAAGGTGAGTATGTCAGAAGAAAAGCCGGTAAAGCTGGAAAGGCAGTAGGAGCTAAGTAATTAGAATTAAGGAAAAATTATGCTAAAAACTAAAAGACAACTAAGGCATAAAAAGGTTAGAAAGAATATTAGAGGTACGCAAGAGAGACCTAGGTTGGCGGTCTTTAAATCAGCTCAGCATATTTATGCTCAAATAATCGATGATGTTAAGGGAGTAACAATTGCTGCAGAGTCTGATTTAAAATTAGACAAAGGTACAAAAACAGAGAAAGCTATCATGGTTGGAGAAAATCTTGCTAAAAAAGCAATCAAAGCTAAAGTTGCAAAGGTAGTATTTGACCGGGGTGGATTTAAATACCATGGACGAATTGTAGCTTTGGCAACAGGCGCCAGAAAAGGAGGCTTAGAATTTTAAGATGAATCCTAATTATACCCGTGAACCATCTGAATATTATGAAAAAGTTGTTCAAGTTAACAGAGTTTCTAAAAAAACTAAGGGTGGAGATATCAGATCTCTGTCAGTTTTAGTTGTTGTTGGAGATAGAAAAGGAAAAGTAGGAGTTGGTTTGGGTAAAGCTCGTGATGTTCAGAATGCAGTTAGAAAAGCTACCTCTTATGCTAAAAAACACTTAGTAGCTGTTCCCTTAAAAGAAGGCAGAACTATTCCGCACGAGGTTTATATTAAAGAAGGTGCTGCTAAGGTTTTGTTAAAATCTGCTGCTGAGGGTACTGGAGTTATAGCAGGAGGAGCTGTGCGCGTTGTTGTAGAAGCAGCTGGTATCAAAGATATAGTTTCCAAAACCCTAGGTACCTCCAATAAAGCCTCAAATGTTTATGCAACTTTAAAAGCTTTGGGGATGTTAAAACCGTTTATAGATAAGCAAAGTTTACCTTCTGAAGAAGGTCAATTAGTTGGTAAAGTAGAAAAAATAGAAAAACCAAATAAAAAATCTAGTAAAAAGGAGGCTAAATAATGGATCTTTCTAAATTACCTAAGGTAAAAGCCAGAAGTGCTAAAAGATTAGGAAGAGGCTTGGGTTCTGGTAAAGGTAAAACTGCAGGTAGAGGTTATAAAGGTCAAAAAGCCCGGGGGAAAGTTCCAATGGCAGCAGTTGGTGGCGGGTTAGCTTTATATAAAAAGCTTCCATATAGAAGAGGATGGAGTAGACACGGTGGTAATCCTGCTAGAAGTCCAAAAGCAGTATTAATTAAGTTAACAAACTTGTCTGAGTTAAAAACTAATACAGTTGTTAATCTAAACACTTTAATTGAAAATAAAATTGTTAATAGTAAGGAAGCTGAAAAAAAAGGTGTTAAAATATTAGCAGAGGGAGAGTTAAAAACTCCTTTAACTTTTGAGTTGCCAGTCTCTAAAAAGGCTAAAGTTTTAATAGAGAAGGCAGGAGGAAAAGTTGTTTCAAAATAGCTTAAAATCCTTTCTTAATGCTTTAAAAATTCCTTCACTACGTAAAAAAATTCTTGTAACATTGCTTATATTAATTATCTATAGGGTTTCAGCCTATATC
>DAHXOS010000093.1 GCA_027364775.1 bacterium | reverse complement strand
ATTTATAGATGAATTGCATACTTTAGGTGAGGGAGATGCAAGTAACCAGTATAATTTTTTTGCTTTACTTAGCCCATACTTAGAATTAGATAAGTTCCAATTTATAGCTTCTACCGAGAATGAAAATTACGCAAAAATAATTGAAAAGAATACCAATCTAGCCCGCATTTTTCATCGCGTTGAAGTACCACCCGCATCCTTAGAAGAAACAACAGAGATTATTGAATCAAAAGTAATAGATTTAATGCGTTTTAAGAAAATGCGCATTAGCTATTTGGCTATTAAAGAACTTATTTTGGATAGTTTAAAGTATGTTCACAACCGGGTTTTGCCGGATGCAGCTTTGTACGTTTTGGATGAAGTTGAAACTGCTGCCAAAGATAAAATTATTAATAAATCTTTAGTAAAAGAGACTTTTGCAAAGATTACAAAAATTCCATCTATAGAGATTGATGAAAGCCAAAAAGATTTTCTTTTAAATTTGGAACAGGAGTTTGCCAAAAAAATAATAGGCCAAAAAGAAGCAACTAAAATAATTGCCGATACTTTAAGAAGATCTGCAACAGCATTGCGTGATCAAAACAGACCGATAGGTTCTTTCCTCTTTTTGGGCCCGACCGGAGTTGGAAAAACCGAATTAGCTAAAACTTTGGCCAAGATATACTACAAAAATTCCATTAGTTTTTTACAATATGATATGTCAGAGTATCAAACTGCAGAAGCGGTTGACCGCTTAATTGGTGGACCGGAAAAATTAGGTGAATTAACTGAAGCTGTCAAAAATAACCCTTATTCCTTAATCCTATTAGATGAGTTTGAAAAAGCCGATCCAAAAATCCTGACTTTATTTTTACAGATACTGGAGGAGGGCAGATTGACAGACTTTCAGGGTAAACACATTGATTTTAGTAATACTATTATAGTTGCAACATCTAATGTGGCTTCTTTGTTAATTACTGAAAGAATTAAAAATAACCAGGACTTTAACGCTCTTAGGGAAGCGGTAAAAACAGAGACTTTAAGGGTTTTCAAACCAGAACTTATTAACAGGTTCGATGAAATAGTAATCTTTAAACCCTTAGAACAAGTTGAGATTGAACAAATTGTTAACCTAAAATTAGAAGAGCTGAAAACAAAATTAAAAGATGAGGGTTATTTAGTAGAATTTAACCCTGACTTAATTACCGAGTTGGCCAAAAAAGGTTATGATCCAAGTTTGGGTGCGCGTCCTTTAAGACGGTATCTTCAGGATAATTTAGAAGCTAAACTTTCCAGAATGATACTTGAAAATCAACTTAAAAAAGGTGAAATTTTAGAGTTAAATTCCCAATTTTTAATTTAGATATAATCAAAGCATATTACCAACTTATCCAATTTTTGACCCAGGTATTGGTTAAATAACTTATTGTAAAGAGTGAACTAATCCGCTGCTTGACAGCTCATGTACAATTACTTCACAGTTAAAGGTATGCAAAACTTAGTAATTGTTGAATCACCAACCAAAGCCAGAACTCTATCTAAATTTTTAGGTAATAAGTACCGGATTGATGCATCAATGGGCCACATCAGAGACTTACCCAAGGGAGAGTTGGGAGTAGATTTAGAGCATAATTTTGAACCGAGGTATATTGTGCCCCGGGATAAAAAGAAAAAGGTTAATGAGCTTAAAAAATTAGCAGAAGGTGCTAAGATTATCTACTTAGCCTCAGATCCTGACCGGGAGGGCGAAGCTATTGCTTGGCATATTAGTGAACTTATCGGAAATGGGAAAGCAGATATCCGGAGAGTGGTTTTTCATGAGATTACAGAGGATGCCATTAAAGAAGCTTTCAACCATCCCAGAGATTTGGATTTACAGTTAGTAGATGCCCAACAAGCCAGAAGAGTATTAGACAGGTTAGTAGGTTATAAACTGTCTCCTATTTTATGGAAAAAAATCAAAAGAGGCCTCTCTGCTGGAAGAGTTCAGACTGTTGCTTTAAGACTAGTAGTTGAGCGTGAAAGGGAGATAGAAAAGTTTATTCCGGAAGAATATTGGTCAATTGAAGCTGAGGTAATCAGTCAATTCACAGATCAACCTAAACAACAAAAAGGTGTTGAAAAATCATTTATTATTCAGGCTTTTGAATATCAGGGTAAAAAGTTAGAGATTCACAATAAAGATCAGGCAGATACTCATCTTAAAGCTTTGGAAAAAGCAAATTATGAAATTACTGAAGTTAACCAAAAAGAAGTTAGAAGATATCCTCAAGCTCCTTTCACTACCTCTACTCTGCAGCAAACTGCCGGTAATAAGTTGGGCTTGACCGCTAAGCGGACTATGATGTTGGCTCAAAATCTCTACGAACAGGGTTTAATAACCTATATGAGGACCGATTCAGTCAATTTATCTTCCTTTGCAATTAATCAATGCCGTGAGCTAATTGCAAAAAGTTTCGGCCAAAATTACCTACCGGCTTCTCCCAGGGTTTTTAAGTCTAAATCTAAAAATGCCCAAGAGGCTCATGAGGCAATTAGACCGACAAATTTATCAACTACCTCAGATTCTTTTAGAGGAGACCATTTAACCCGTGATCATAAAAGACTTTACGATTTAATTTGGAAGAGAACGGTTGGATCTCAGATGTCTGAAGCGGTGCTAGACCAAACTACAGTTATAGTTAGTGCCAAAACAGAAAAGGATGTTTATTTATTAAAAGCTACGGGTTCAGTATTAAAGTTTGATGGTTGGTTAAAATTATATGGAGTTAAACAGGAAGTAGAAGAGGAATCTACAGATGAAAATGACCAGGAAAGAAAACAGGTGTTACCTAAATTAGAAGAGGGAGAAAATTTAAATCTTTTAAAGTTGTTACCCTGGCAACATTTTAGCGAACCCCCACCTAGATTTACTGAGGCTTCATTAATTAAAAAGCTGGAAGAATTAGGTATAGGCAGACCTTCAACTTATGCACCAATTTTATCAACCTTACAGGAGAGATTTTATGTTGAAAAATTTGAGAGGAAATTAAAACCAACTGTTTTAGGATCAATAGTCACAGATTTTTTGGTTAAGTATTTTTCAGATATCTTTGATTACGGCTTTACTGCCTTAATGGAGGATGAATTAGATGAGATTTCCAGAGGTGAAAGAAATTGGAAAGAAACAATGGCCCACTTTTATAATCCCTTAGAAGGAAAATTAGAAAAAACTTTAGAAATTGCCGAACATGTTAACTTACCTTTGGAGACAGTTGATAAACAGTGTCCTGATTGCGGTAAACAGTTAGTTATTAGAACCGGTAAATTTGGTAAATTTTTAGCTTGTTCAGGCTTTCCTGATTGTAAACACACCGAGGCTTTTGAATTAAAAATAGACGTTAAATGTCCAAAAGATGGTGGAGATTTAGTAATGAGGAAAACTAAAAAAGGTAAACCTTTTTATGGTTGCAAGAATTATCCTAACTGTGATTTTGCTTCCTGGACAAAACCCAAAAGTTAGTTTGTATAGGGTATAGTGATTAGTAAATAGTTACTAAATGAAATCATATTAACAGAAGAAGTCTTAAAAATGTTGAATGTTTTACTTTCGAAACTAAAAACTACAAACTAACCACTACTCACTGATTGCGGGGCTAAAAACCCATGCTATGGATTATAGCATACTAAATAACAGTATTTACTTTTTGCCTACTCTTTAGTGATAATCAGACCGATGAAATATATTTTTATTTCTGGTGGAGTTATTTCAGGTATAGGTAAAGGAATTGCCACTGCCTCTATTGCCCTTCTTTTAAAATCTGCAGGCTATAAAGTCACTCCTTTAAAAATGGATCCTTACTTAAATGTTGATGCTGGAACGATGAACCCTTTAACTCATGGAGAAACATTTGTTTTGGATGATGGTCGGGAAACAGATCAGGATTTAGGTCATTATGAAAGATACTTAAATCAGAGTTTAAATTCCCATTCAATTCATACCCAAGGTTCAATTTATTTATCAGTTATCCAAAAAGAAAGAAATTTAGAATATGATGGTGATTCTGTAGATATTAATAATGTTACCCAAGAAATTATTAGAAGAATTCAGGTTGCGGGCAAAGAAACGGATGCAGATATAGTTTTAATCGAAATTGGTGGTACAGCAGGGGAATATCAAAATGTTTTATTCCTGGAAGCAAACCGCTTACTTAAATTAAAAAAACCTAATGATGTCGCTCATGTTCATATTACCTACCTACCGGTAATTCCATCAATCGGAGAAATGAAGTCTAAGCCTGCACAAATGTCAGTAAAAGATTTAAATGCAGCTGGAATCATGCCCGATATTTTGCTTGCCAGATCCCCGTTTAATATTGATTTACCGAGAATTAAGAAGTTAGCATTTGCTACAGGTTTAGAGCCGGAGGATATTATCCCAGCACCAGATGTCCGTAATATTTACGAAGTGCCACTTAATTTTGAAAATGCCAGTTTAACTGCCAGGCTACTTAAAAAGATTAAATTAAGAAGAAGAAATAAGGATTTAGCAGAATGGAAATCATTTGTTAAAAAGGTTGAAGCTGCTAATAAACCTTTAAAAATTGCGATAGTCGGTAAATATTTTGCAACAGGTGAATTTACTTTAGCTGACTCTTATGTTTCAGTGATTGAATCATTGCGTCAAGCTGCTTTTAGCTTAGGTTTAAGGCCTGAAGTAAGTTGGATAGATGCAAGTGCTGTATTAAAAGATCCAAAATTATTACACGGTTATCAAGGAATTATTGTGCCGGGAGGTTTTGGTGCTAGAGATATTGAGGGAAAAATTGTAGCCATAAAATATGCCAGAGAAAAAAAGATTCCTTACTTTGGATTGTGTTATGGAATGCAACTTGCAACAGTAGAATTTGCCAGAAATGTATTAGGTTTAAAGGATGCAAATTCAACAGAGGTAGATCCAAAAAGCTCAAATCCTATTATCCATATCATGCCGGATCAGGAAAAAAAGGTTTTGGAAAAAGATTATGGTGGGACAATGAGGCTTGGAGCTTGGGAGTGTGTAATTAAAGACAATACTTTAGTTAGAAAACTTTATGGAAAAAAGCATATCTCAGAAAGACACAGGCACAGGTATGAATTTAATAATGACTATAGAGAAGCAATAGAGAAAAAAGGGCTAAAGATTGCCGGTACTTCCCCGGATGGCCATTTAGTAGAGATAGTGGAACTGGAAAAACACCCATTTTTTATAGGTACCCAATTTCATCCTGAGTTAAAAGGTAGACCGCTAGATCCTCACCCTTTATTTTTAGGATTTGTAGAAGCGTCTGCAAAAGTTAGGGTTTAATCTGCCCACTTGAAAATTAATTAAAAGTTCCTTAAATTGGTTGAAGGTTTTCTAAATATGGCAAAAGTTAAAAACAATGAGGAACTAGATAAATTTTTAGGTAATGCTGGAGTTTTATCTGATGAGGGTATTAAAAAAGCCATTGCATTAGGTTTACTTGAGCTTAAATCTCCCCAGGATTTGGCCTTTCAACCGGCTTCTTTAGATATTCATTTAGCCCCAACAATTATGACTTTTGCCAGAAGAAGAATTGGCCAAGCAGCGGTAGATTTAAAAAAACCGGTTGATGAATTTGTGGATTATGAAAAAATAGATTCTGTTAAAGGAGCAGTTATTTATCCGCATGAGTTTATTTTAGGGGTTACAACAGAGTGGTTAAAATTATCAGATAGATTAATTGCAAATGTTGATGGTAAATCATCTTTAGGCCGTCTAGGGTTAGTAATTCATGCCACAGCTGGATTTGTTGATCCAGGATTTAAAGGACATATTACTTTGGAAATTACCAATTTAACCAATATGCCGATTATTGTTTATCCGGATATGCCGATTGGTCAATTTAGGTTTACCCTAACTACAACACCAGCAGCAAAATTGTATGGAGCAAAAATTGGTAGTAAATATGCTAATTCTTACAGCAAAACTCCCAAACCGTTACCTAGTCAATATTGGAAGAATTTAGTTAAAAAATAATATAACTTCCTAATTTACTTAGTTTGCCCGGAGAATATTATTGTTGATGGGAGTCAAACAACTTGAGAATATGAATACCTATGAAAGTTAGAAAATGAAAGTACGTATAAAACGTATTGATAAAGATTTACCGTTGCCAATTTATCAAACCAAAGGTGCTGTTGGTTGTGATTTATATGCCAGGGTTACAACAAAGATTGAACCAAAAACTGTAGAGCGGATTCCTTCGAATGTGATTATAGAAACTCCTCCTGGATATATGTTTGTGGTTGCATCCAGAGGTTCGACTCCTTTTAAAAAAGGTTTGATGCCCCCTCATGGAATCGGGATTGGCGATCAGGATTTTTGGGGACCTGATGATGAATATGATATTGCTGTTTACAATTATACCGGTAAGGAGGTAATTGTAGAGCGTGGTGAAAGAATAGCTCAAGGCATCTTTGTCCCTGTTCAGAGAGCAGAATGGGAAGAGGTGGAGGAAGTAGGAGAAGAAAGCAGGGGAAAGTTTGGCAGTACTAAACATTATTAATTATGGCTAATGGTAAATTTATTGTTATTGACGGAACAGATGGCTCTGGTAAGGCTACTCAAATTGAGTTATTAACTCAAGCTTTAAAAAAACAAAAACTAAAGTTTGAGACCATAGATTTCCCCCGTTATGAAGAGAATATTTATGGCAGATTAGCAGGGAGGTATTTAAAAGGTGAGTTTGGTGGAGTTAATGAAGTTAGTCCTTACCTTGCAGCATTAACCTATGCCGGAGACAGGAATTTAGCCAAGATATTAATAGAAAAATGGTTAACAGAGGGTAAGGTTGTTATTTCTAACAGATATGTACCATCTTCAAAGGCCCATATGGCTGCAAAATTAAAACCAAAAGATAGAGATAATTTTTGGCAATGGCTTGATGAATTAGAGTACAAGACCAATAAAATTCCTAAGGAGAATTTTGTGATTTTTTTATATGTTGATCCTCAGGTTGCCCAAAAGAATGTAGATGCTAAAAGTAAAAGGGGCTATGTTGGAGGTAAAAAAAGAGATATTCATGAGGCTAATATTGAGCATTTAATTAAAAGCAGCAAGCTCTATTTAAAACAAGCAATCCAAAACAAAAATTGGCATGTTATTTATTGTATGAAGCAAGGTCAATTGCGTAGCCGGGAAGATATTCAGCAAGAAATCCAGGTAATTTTAAAAACAAAAGGGATAATTTAATAGGAGAGTTTATCAAAAATGAGCAAAATTGCAAAATTAACAAGAAAGTTAAACCCTCCTTTTAAAGAAAAATACAGTAAAGAGGGTAAGTTGGATGAAGAAGTGGCAGCTAGAGAAGCAATGAAAAGGTTTGTAACAGATCCAGAAGGTTCGGTTTATGGCATAAAGCCCTTAGTTCCTGAACTTTTTTCTGCCCTTTTAAAAGCCAGATATTCCCGGACAGAGTTATCTGCAAAACAACTTTTATGGAGGGAATTTGTTTTTCAAAAGGAGAATATTCCTGGGCACACAATTGATCAGGGCTTAAATGCCTTAAACAAGATTTTTAATTTCCAGAAAGCCGAGAGTGTGGCGGATCGAATTTTATTGCAATATGGTGATGATTCGGTTTTTGAATTAGGCGGAGCTCATTTATTTTTTGACAGGATCTCAATGGTTGCTACCAAAGTGATAGAAGATATCAGGATCGGTTTATCTCCTTTGGAAAAATCCACCAGATATGTAGTTTTTGATCAGAAAAATAATGATGGTGATTACTCTTATTTTAAAGATCCAAAAATTATGAATTCAGCCCATAAAAACCTTTACTTAAAAACCAACCGGGCGTTGTTTGATTTTTATGCCAAATCCGTATCGATATTTAATAATTTCTATAGACAACAGGTGCCTTTGGAAAAGCAGAAATTTCCAGATTTTTCAAAATCTAATAAATTGACCCTTTTTACAAAGTTAAAGGATGAAATATCTGTTAAGTCTGCAAAGTTAGCTTATGAAGCATCAATTAAGTCTAAAGCTTGTGATGTTGCCAGGGTTTTACTGCCTGCATCAACCATAACTAATGTTGGGGATTTTGGTAATGCCAGAGCTTTTGCCTACCTTTTTACTAAATTAAAAGCTTCAAATTTGAGTGAGCTTCAAACTTTGGGGGAAGAAGGAACCAGAGAGCTTTCCAAGATTTTACCTAAGTTTTTTGACATTGTTGATAATCCACACGGTAAGGGTTATCAAACATACCTTAGGAAAACAGAGCAAGCTTTAAAACTAAGAGCTAAAAAAGTTTTAGCAGGTTATAAAGCTGAAAATGTAAATAGAGTAGAGCTTGTTAAACTTGATCCAAATAAGGAGATTAATATTGCTGCAGCCTTGCTTTATCCTTATTCAACTTTGCCTTTAAAACAGATTATACAAATTGTAAAAGATAAGGGAGAAAAAACAGTAGCTGCTATTTTGAATGATTCTTTAAAATACCGGACCAACAGGAGGCACAAACCCCCAAGGGCTTTTGAGATTGCAGGTTATGAATTAATTTTTGATGTGTTAGGTAACTTTGGAATTTACAGAGATTTACACCGCCAAAGGATGTTGACACAACAAAGACAAGCTTATACCGCAGAACACGGTTTTGATAGGCCTGTTGAATTTGGTGAAGTCAAATTAGATAAAGAGTTTTCCGAAATGATGGAGTTGTCCAGAAAGGCTTATCAAAAAATTCACCAGGACTTGCCGGAAGAGGCCCAATACGTTACAACCTTAGCTAACTATACCAGGTGGTATATGGGGATGAACTTAAGAGAAGCTTTTTGGGTTACTGAACTTCGTTCTGTCCCCCAAGGACATTTCAGTTACCGGACTATTGCACAGGACATGTATCTTAAAGCCAAAGAAGTTTATCCCTTTTTGAAAGATTTAAAACCGCCAAAGCAGTATGTAGATATGTCAGACAGGTCTAAAAATTTAGAGAGAATGGAAGCGATGCAAAGAATTCAGACTAAACTGGCAGAGATAGAAAAAAAATATTCTTAAACTACTTTTAATTTGGGATCAGATGATGATAAAACGGATTGTAGTCTTGTAGGGGGTTCAAATCCAATTAAAACTTTTTCTTTTTCCTAGTTGACTAACAAGTAAAAATTATTTCTAATTAATATAGTTGTTTTTTTAAAACTACTAATTTATGAGTCCTGATAGAAAATCTAGTAAAGAATTGCTCATTAGATCCCGCACATCTTGCACTCCAGATTATCAAACTAGAAATCCTGATACTATGTTAATTGGGCGCCGTATAGCTAACGTATTCTTTTTGCGTAGACCTATTCCAAACCGCCAGGGCAATAATCGTTAATATCCAATAATTCCCTCCAAATTTAAACTATCAGATAGTATCTTGCCCAACAGCCTAACTTAGGTTATAATTTCTTCCATCAAACATCTGGATTCATATGTTTTCCTGAAATTCTGGAATCTAGAGAAGTAAAAGGGGAACAAAATAAATTTCCAATTTTGCTCTTGATTAGTTAAAGTTAAAACCGGATGATTTGCTAACGTGACTAAAAGAATAAAAAGAGTTTGATCAAATCATCTAATTATTTATGGCAAATATTAATACACCTAACATGCAAGAACTTTTAACCGCTGGTGCTCATTTTGGGCACAAGATCTCCCGTGGTCATCCTAGGATGAAACCTTATATTTTTGGTGCCCGCGACGGGGTGCATATTCTTGATTTGGCTTTTACTGAAGAAAAACTTAAAGAAGCCACTGAGGCTGCTTACCGTTTTGGAAGCCTTAGTAAAGTGATGTTAATTGTAGGTACCAAAAAACAAGCCCATCAGATTATTGAAGAACTGGCTAAAGAGGCAGATACCCCTTATTTGACAGAGAGATGGGTTGGGGGAATGTTAACTAATTTTGAGGAGATGAGAAAGAATATTAAAAAGTTAAATACCTTAAAAGAGGAAAAAGATAAAGGAGGATTGTCTCACTATACAAAAAAAGAAAAATTATTAATATCCAGAAAGATTGAAAAGTTTGAAAAGGAAATGGGTGGTATCGCTCAAATGGTTAATTTACCGGATGTTTTATTTGTAGTAGATGCAGTTTCAGATAATATTGCAGTTAAAGAAGGCTTAAGAATGGGAATAAAAATAATTGGTATTTCTGATACTAATGCGGATCCTACCCAACTTGACTACCCAATTCCTGCTAACGATGATGGTATTAAATCTATAAAATTAATCTGTGAAACCATAATTCGTGCTTATGTTCAAGGCAAAAAGGACTTAGGAGTAAAGAATGAGGAATTGAAAATTAAGGAAGAAAAAGAGAAAGAAAGCCAAGAAGTAGCAGAACTTAAAGGACAAGTGGCAGAAGAAGCAGCAGTCTTAGAAGAACAGATTGAAAAAGAGATAGTAGCAGAATCTGACAGAAAGGTTGATTAGTTTCTGCGGATCATTAATATGGCAGTTGATGTAAATTTAATTAAACAGTTAAGAGAACAGACAGGTGCAGGAATTGCAGACTGTAGAGAGGCTTTGGAAGAGTCAAGTGATGATATGGCTAAAGCTAAGGATTATTTAAAAGCTAAGGGCTTAGATAAAGCTGCATCTAAGGCAGAGCGGGAAGTTAAGGCAGGAGTTGTAGAGACTTATTCTCATAACGGTAAGGTTGGAGTTTTAGTAGAGTTACTTTGTGAAACCGATTTTGTTGCAAAAACTGAGGATTTTAAAACCTTAGCCCATGAGATCGCTTTGCAAATTGCGTCCATGAATCCTGAAAACGTTGAAGAGCTATTAAAACAAGATTATATCAGGGATAATTCTCAAACAATTGATGCCTTAGTCAAAGCTGCTGTAGCTAAATTAGGTGAAAATATTCAAATAGGTAGAATCTCCAGGATTGCTTTAGGTAGCCAGTAATGTATAATTTGTAAGACAGATGGATCCAAACCTTTTAGAGGTAAATACTAAAATCCAAAACGCTCTCGGACACTTAAAACGTGAGCTATCTTCAATCAGGGCTGGTAGAGCCAACCCTTTACTTTTAGAAGAGATTCCGGTTATAGCTTATGGGGGCAGAATGAAGATGTTAGAAGTAGGAACTATCTCAGCACCGCAAAACACACTTTTAACAGTTCAGGTTTGGGATCCCTCAATTGTCCGGGATGTGGAAAAGGCTATTATGGAGGCTAATTTAGGATTAAATCCTTCAATTGATGGAAATACAGTTAGAGTACCAATCCCGCCTTTAACTGCCGAGAGAAGAGAAGAATTTGTCAAACTTGTCCATCAAAAGGGTGAACAAGCTAAGGTAGAAGTCAGACAAATTAGAGCAGAGGCTAAAGATCAGATTGAACAAGCCAAAGAAAACAGTGAGTTTGGGGAGGATGAAATGCATAGAAGGTTAGAGTTGTTACAAAAACTAGTAGATCAAGCTGGAGCAGCGGTGGATGAACAGGTTAAAATTAAGGAAACAGATTTAAGACAAGTGTAAGCAAATTAAAAATTATCAGTGTTGAGTTAGAAATTTAGCTGCTAAGTTGGGTGTTTAATTCTTCATTTGTAATTTTTAATTCTTAAATAAAATGATTTTTTCAATTCTTATTTTTATACTAACTTTAACAATACTTGTGGTTATCCATGAACTTGGACACTTTTTAACAGCTAAAAAATTTAACATTAAAGTTTTAGAGTTTGGATTTGGGATACCTCCCAGAGCATTTGGTAAAAAAGTAGGGGAAACAATTGTATCTTTAAATTGGTTACCAATTGGAGGATTTGTTCATCTACTAGGTGAGGATGATGTTGATCCTAAAGTATTAAATGATAAGCGGTCTTTTGCCTCTCAAAATGTTTATAAAAGAATAACTGTGGTGACTACAGGAGTGGTAATGAATTTGCTTTTAGCCTGGATATTATTTACAGGAATTATGATTAGTCAGAATTTTAAAACTGAGATACCTCTTTTATATCCTTATCAATTTGTAGGGGTAAACCAGGTGACAGAAGAGGTTATCTTAATTGGAGAGGTGGCTAAAGATTCACCTGCAGATAAAGCAGGGATAAAATTAGGTAATAGAATTTTAGCATTTAATGGCCAATCAGTTAATAATGCCGGTGATTTTATTAACTTGACTAAAGCTAATGCAGGGAAAAATATTAAATTAACAATCTCAGACCCAGAGAAAACTAATATTAAGGATGTTGAATTAACTCCCAGGATAAATCCTCCCAAAGGGCAGGGAGCTTTAGGTGTTGCTTTAAGTGGTGTTAAAAGTGCTAAATTAGAATACTCAAGCTGGTGGCAAAAAGTTTTTGTTGGTCCTATTCACAGTTTTAATATTGCAGCCTATTCATTTGACACCATGGCTAAAGTTTTTGCGACATCATTTGCTAAAAAAGACCTATCAGTAGTCTCCCAGAGTGTAGGTGGACCAATTGCAATTGGTGCTGTAACTGTTGAAATTTTACAACGCCCTAACGCCATACTGACCTATTTAAATTTAGTTGCAGCCCTATCATTATCTTTAGCAATTTTTAATATTTTACCAATTCCTGCTTTAGATGGGGGTAGATTTTTCTTTTTACTAATAGAGGCAATAACTAAAAAGAAAATTAATCCTAAACTGGAAAGTAAAATTCATGCCATAGGTATGGTAGTCTTACTAGCTTTATTTGTAGTTATAGCCTTTTCAGATGTCAATAATTATATTCTCAGACGTTAGTTGAAAGAAGACACAATTTATACCATACTTAATATGTGGTAAAACTGTTCAGTACCATTCTGCTTATAGTAACTGTTTTATTAGGTCCTCCGGCAGCATTAGCGGTTATCTCTAATGATGCCTTACCGGGAGAGTTAACTTATCCAATAAAAAGAAAATTAGAGGATGGGATAGTTTTAGTTGCTTCGATTAACCCTATTTCCAAGGCTTGGTTTTCTGCAAGCCGTAGTGATAGAAGATTTAAGGAAGTAAATAAGCTATTGGCAGTAAAATCTGCTCAAAGCAGTCAGGCCTTGGCAGAATTGGTTTCTCAAACAAACGATGCAGCCAACCAGGTATCAGTTATTAAAGAAACCGAAGCTAAACAAAGGTATATTGATAACTTATCTAAATCAATCTCTAAATATAATACGGCTCTCCAAGCCACACAAATTAATTCTCCACAAAATATTGCCTATAATAGTACTCAAAACGCTCCTACCGGACAGACTGGTGCAGTAGTGGCCACTCAAGATAATACCTCTTCACAGTCAAATTCAGCTAGTCAAGCCGGGGTGGTTACACCTCCTCAAACAGCCAATCAACCAACTACAACAAATAATGTGACAGTAGTATCTCCAGTTTCAAATCCGGGTGTAGCAGTCCCTGTTGCAACGGTTAAGTCTTCTGCGGATGATAAAAAAAGGGACCAGGAAATTGAAGAAGCCAGAAAACAATTAGAAGATATTAAGAAGAATCTAGAGGAAGAAAGAAAGAAGCTTGATCAGGATAAACAATCTCCTCAGCCGACTCCAAAGTCTTCACCTTCTCCAACAACAAAGCCAAAATAAATCGAGCCGATATGTCCCGTAAATATCCGACACTAATTTCTTTTTAAAGGAGGCTTCATACCTAAACCAATATGTGGTCTATGGTAATGGTATCTGTTTAAAAAGATTTCTACGGAGAATATTGCGCATAATTGCCTATAATTGGGTATTTATGTAATATAAAATAAGTATCTTTATAAGTATCTTTATCCGGACAATTAATCGCTATAGCGTATATATG
>DAHXOS010000085.1 GCA_027364775.1 bacterium | reverse complement strand
ACTTTAGAGGGATTTTAAAATATATCCATTTCTTGCAACTTCAAAAATCAGTTTACTTAACACCATTTAAATGTGAAGCTGAGATTGAATACTTAAAACATTATCTAGACTTCTTTATCAATGTCTAGATAATGTTTTAAGTATTCAATCTCAGCTTCACATTTAAATGGTGTTAAGTAAACTGATTTTTGAAGTTGCAAGAAATGGATATATTTTAAAATCCCTCTAAAGTATTTTTGGGCTGGAGTTCTGATCTTATTAATATCATAAATTACAATTCTCCATTTTCCATCCCAACGTTTACCCTTTAAAGAAAGTTCTTGAAGTTTAAACTTTAAATATTTTGTATATCCTTTTTGGGAAAGCTTAATAATTTCTTGATCATTTTCTGAAATAATTTCTATTATCTTTTGTTCCTGTAGCCGTTTTAAATTTCTTTTGAGATATTTAAGGTTAAACTTTTTCCAGGCCTTCTGGGATTGGTAGTAGTCCATTTTCCTCTTTTTTCTAACAATATATGCAGCAGTGGCTCCCAAACCTGGGACTAATATTGATCCTAAGAGTAATGAACCAATTCCTAAAAGGCTGATAATCTCTTTTGAAGAAGGATAGTTATCTTGGTTATCAGAAAGCATGTTTTAGGTAATTATCTTAAATTATATACCGGTTCCAATATAAGCTAATTGACTAATTCTGGATCCTAATAACCTTAAATACCCTGAACTAGCCTAGGAAACTCCAACTACTTCAAAGGTTGAACCGCCAGCTGCCTTGTTAACTTCAATTCTGGTAGGAAATTCATCCTTTAACTCTTCAATATGGGTAATGATTACAATTTTAGCAAAATCATCCTTGATAGTATCAATTGCCTCAACTAGCCTGGCTCTGCCCGGTGCATCCTGAGTACCAAACCCCTCATCAATTACCAAAAATTGTAGCTTTGCTCCGGCCCGGTGTGAAAGTAATTTAGATATTGCCAGCCTAATTGCAAAATTAACCCTGAAAGTTTCACCACCTGAGTAAAGTTCATAAGGTCTTTCTCCCATTTCATCTGAGATGATAATCTCCAAAGTCTCAACTGTGGCAAAGTCTTTTTTACCTTCTGCGCCAATAACTTTAGTTTTAGTTTCTTTTTGGGTAATTAAGGCTACCTTCATCCGTCCTTCGGTTAATTTTTCCAATAATTTGTTTGTTTCTTCCTCAATCTCTGGAATTGCCTGTTCTATAATCATTGCCTGAATACCTTTTTTACCAAAAGCTAAAGAGAGTTCCTCATAGATATCTTTTCCTTCCTGCAACTTTAACTTTTGTGCTAATTTTTCTTTCTGTAGTTTTTCAACATGAGTAACTCTGTCTATTAATTGTTTGGCCTCACCGATTTTACCGGTTAACTCTAAAACTCTTTGGGCTAACTCTTCTTTGACTGCTCCTTCAGATTGTAACTTCTGCTCAATTTCTTTAAGTTCACTTATGGCAAGTGATAATTTTTTCTCCTGATCCACACCTTTTTTTAAATCCAACTCTTTTAGAGTAAAGATTTTTTCTAAATCTAAAATTGCATCCTGATGGGCATGGACAGCAGCCTCTGCCTGGGAAAGTTTATTAAATAATTCCTGGTATTTACTTAAATTGCTAATTTGGGAAACCAGAGAATAATAGTCTTTAGTTTGAGATTCTAAATCCTTAATTAAAGCTTCCTTGATAGCAGCATCTTTATATTCAGGCAACTGGATTGCCTGATATTTTTCAATTGTCTGCTGATGTTTTTTTAAATCTAAATTATTTTGTTCAATTTGCTTTTGGTTTTGGCCAATAATGGTTTTAATCTTTTCTTCACCAACCGGTTGGTTGCAGGTAGGGCAGATTGATTTATCAGATTTTAGTTTTTCTATTTGGGAAAGTAGGGAATCATTTTTAGTCTGTAATTCTTTGACTAAGATTTCTTCTTTATTAATAGCAGTCTTTCTTTTATCTTCTCTTTCAACAATTATTTTTTGGATTTGAACTAACTCATCTTTAATTTTAATAAGCTCAGAACGCTTTTCTTCTAAAAGTTTTCTTTTCTCCTCAAGTTCTTTTAGCTCTGCATATTTTTTTTCAATCTCAACCTTTTTTTCTAAAATTACTTTAAACTCATTTTGGGCTTGTTTTTTAAGATCAATCTGAGTTTTTAAATTCAAAAGCTCTGCTTGCAGTGCCTGGTATCTTTTGGCCTCTTCCTCTAAGCTATGCACTGAGATCTCAATTAATTTTTTTTGCTCCTCAATTGATCTAACTAGTTTTTCCACTTGAGCCAGTTTATTTTTAGCGTCTTCCTCCTCTTTCTTAATCTGGGAATATACCTCCTGTCTTTGCTCTTTTTGAGATAATTCTGCTTCAATTTCTAACAGATGATACTCTAACATTTGCAGTTTGGTTTGGGTATCTTTAGCTTTTTCTTTAGCTTTTTCTTCTAACTTATCGTAATGGTCCAATCCTAAAATATCTGCCAGAATTCTTTTTCTATCTGTTGGGCCTTTGGTGGTAAATTCATCAGCATGGCCTTGTCTTAAAAATGAGGAGTTGGAAAAAGTTTCAAAGGTTAAGTGGAGAGTATCAATAATCTTTTGCTGAGTAGCCTTAATTGTGCCTTCAGTTAAGTTATGTGTTGTTGACCAAAATTCTAAGGCTGTGGAGCCACCGCTTTTTTTTAATCTCCTCCTTTTAACTGTATATTCATTTTGATCAAGCTCAAAACTAAACTCAACCGACATCTCCTGGGTTCCAAGTTTAATTAAAGCATCTGCGCTATCACCAGCTCTGGAGGTGCCCCAGATACACCAGGTAATTGCATCAAGTAAAGAAGATTTACCTGCGCCGTTTAAGCCGGAAATTGCTGCCATCTGAAAACGGGTAAAGTCTAACTCTGGTGCATTTTCACCGTAGCTTGTAAAGTTAAAAAGTTTTAATTTTAAGGGAACCATAGGTTATAAAATGAGTTAATTGTTCTATTGCTAGATAGTTATCTTTTTGGACTAATAATAGTCACTTTTGCCTCCCTCCAAGAGTTCACTGGCATATTCTTCTAACTTTTTTTGTTTCTCCATGGTATATTGTTTAGCTTTAAAGTAGGCCTTTAACGCTTCAACCGGGGTTAATCTTTCAACTTCCTCAGCCCCTTCTATTTTTATCCGTTCTTTGCGTTCTACATTTCTAGAAATTCCGGCGATAAATTGAGCGTTCTGCATCGCTTTTTTGATCTTATCCATTTGAATTTCTTCATTGCAGTCGGCCGGGATATTAATAATTAACTTAACTACCTTTTCTGTCAAATCATGTTTGGCGATTTCTGCCAAAACATCTTTAGTCGGATCCTGAGTTGAGGTATTGATATTGATAGAGATTGTTAAAAATTTTCTGGCGTTAGTCTTAATAAATTCAAAGGTAGTTTTTCCACTTTCGGGAATGGTTACTAAACAAACTCCTTTATCCTCTTTTTCCTCACCAAAATCAATTCTGTGGGGAGAGCCAGCATAGACAACCAATGGGTTGTTTGATAACACCTGGTATTTATGAATATGGCCTAAAGCTACATAGCTTAACCTTCTATCTTGCAGTAAAGATAAGGGGATTGTGACATCATTAGCAATAGCCATCCCTTTTTCAGACCCATATTCTGCACCAGCTACTTCACAGTGTGATAAAAAGATTGCAGGTAAGGTGGGTTTAATTTTTTCATATAAATTATGCAATGTATCACCAACATTTTTATAATCATTTTTATGCAGCCAGGGGAGAGTAACTATTTGCAAAGTGCCTGATTTGGTAGGGATTTCTAAAAGTTGGGGAGTTCTTGAAACCCAAACATTATCAATTTCTAAAGCAGAGTAAATATCAAGAGTATTTGCCTTACCTTCTGCATTAGGTGTATCGTGGTTCCCGACTACTAATATTGTAGGTATACCGTTCTTTGCTAACCTTTTAATTCTTTCACCAAAACCTCTTTGTTGAGTTGGGTTAGGGTCACGGGTTTTATAGGCATCACCGGCAAAAACTACAGCATCTACTTGATTTTTTATCGCCGTATCAACAATAAAATCAAAAGTTTTTAAAAAATCTAATAACCTCGAAGAGAGTCCTGTTTCAGGATCAAATTTAGCATAATTTTCCATCCCAATATGGATATCAGCAAAATGGAGGAGCCTCATTGCTTTAGGATTTTAACACGCTTGTTGCAACTCTAGAAGTAGTAATTTTGGAGTATAATTTAAACTATGGCAATCAGAGTAAGAAAAAGTGGGGCCTAACGCATATAGAACCCCACTTTTACCAGATAATTTAAGCTCTGGTGAGCATTCTTCCAATAGCTAAAAGTACTAAAGATCCGGCTACTGCTACAATAAAGGAGCTTAAGTTAAAGCCAGATACTCCTACGCCAAAGATTGTACTTCCTAGCCATCCGCCAACAACTGCACCAGCAATTCCCAGAACAATTGAGCCTAAGATACCGCCTCTTGATGGACGAGGATCAATCATATTGGCTATGCTACCGGCAATAAGTCCAAAAATGACATAAATAATAAAATTCATAAATCTTCCTCACCACCTTTCTTTTGTTGGAGTTAATAATAAGAAATTCAGGTAAGGAAGCGAGCAATTAGAAATCAGAAAAAGGTAAGAAATTTTAGCTTTTTTTATAAAGGTTAAATTCACCGATAGTTTTAAAAGGTTTCCAGTGTTTGAAATGGTATCTTTGGGTAATTACCACTGCACCTTTTTTTAACTCTTGTTGTAACTTTTTCTCTAATTTATCTACCGCCCGTTGGAGTAAGAATATATAAACAACATCAGCAGGGAAATACTCCCTTTTAAAAATATTACCGTGATAAAAAACGGCTTCGGGTAATTTAAGCTTCTTGGCCCGGTATCTTGAATAAAGTACTCTTAAATAAGATTGCTCAATGCCGATCGCTTTAGCTCCTAATTTAGCAGCCTGATAAACCACTCTGCCATCACCCGATCCTAATTCATAAAATAGTTTACCTTTTTTTATTCCTGCAGCTTTTAGCACTTTTTTTATATGATCCATTTTAGTGGCAACATATGGGGCATCGGAGCCGGCAAACCATGATAAGCCTAAAAAACACAAAAAAAGCACAAATAATGTTCCTATCAGTAATGGGTCCACGCTTTAATCAGTCCTTTCTTTTTTATAATCTTTTATGATTAAACAGGCAAAGCTCTCCAGACAGGTACTATTTAAGGGTGGTGT
>DAHXOS010000063.1 GCA_027364775.1 bacterium | reverse complement strand
CAATTATACCTCAACTTTAGAAAATCAGCTGGCTGCTATGGATGGTTAATTTAAAATAAAGTATATTTTTTTGATAACCAGTTCCTGTTAGAATTAGCATGTTTGTCCCTGTAGCTCAGATGGATAGAGCACCTCGGTCCTAACGAGGGGGTCCCCAGTTCGAGTCTGGGCAGGGATACTTTCCCTATACTCTAGTTACTGAATTTTATATACTATATTTATGACTTTATCTAACTACCGTAAGACCTTTTTGATTAGGTTTTTAGCTTACTCATTTATCTTAACTGGACTTACTACCTTTGTTTTTGAATTTGGACCCTTAGTTTTGTCTGAGGCACGTTATAGATCTGATCAGCTAACAGGGGTTCAGCATAGCCTGCCTAATCAAATTATTACTTCAGGTAATGATGCTACTGCGTCAGGCAGAGAAACTAGTTTTGGCAGCCTTGATAATACTGACAGCCAGATTATAAAACCTGTCTCAACAGATTATGGCATAGTAATTGAAAAGATTAATGCTAATGCCCGGGTTATCCCTAACGTTGATCCTGGCAACAGTGAAGAATATGCACAGGCTTTAACTCAAGGGGTAGCCGAGGCAAAAGGCTCAACCAAGCCCGGTGAAAATGGCAATTTATTTATATTCTCCCACTCAGCAGATGCTCCATGGAATATTATCCGCTTTAATGCCATTTTTTACCTGTTAAGGGAGCTTAAAAAAGGCGATAGGGTTTCAATTTTTTACAAGGGCAGAAGATATGATTATATTGTCTTTGATAAAACCATAGTTCCACCAAAAGATACCAGTCTTTTAACCAACAGGTATGACAGCCCTGTTTTAACCTTACAGACTTGTGACCCACCGGGGACTTTGATAAACCGGCTAATAGTCAGAGCTAAATTAGCTGGTACTTAAATAAAAGTATAACAATCGAGTCTTGTTTAGTGTAAAATTAAAGATAATGTTAAAAAAGCCTTTGGTGATTTCTATCGTCATGCTTTTGGTAATCTCAATTGTGGCATCGGCTGCTATTTTTTTGGCTAAAGGTTATCGATTATCACCCAAAACAGGTACTATTGCCGGCACAGGAATTATTTCTGTTACTTCTATTCCGGATCAGGCTTCTGTCTATTTAGATGGCCATTTAACCACAGCTACAAATGCTAATATTAACTCACTTCAGCCTAAAACTTATGATGTTAAGATAGTCAAGGAGGGGTTTATCACCTGGCAAAAGCAGATAGAAGTAAAGCAGGGACTGGTTTCAGAAGTTAAAGCAACACTTTTTAGAGCTATCCCTTCTGTTTATCCCTTAACTTACAATGGAGCTCAGAATTTAACTTTATCTCCTGATGAGCAAAAAATAGTTTATGTAGTACCTGGTACTGAAAAAAAGAGTGGTGTTTGGGTTTGGCAGATGACAGATAGGCCAATCACCTTTGGCCGTGGCTCAGGTCCCCAACAGCTCACTCTAGGCTCATTAGGTTATGATTTTAGCAAAGCTACTTTTAAATGGTCACCAGATTCAAGGCAGATTATGGCTACTTTGCCGGATAGGACTTTGCTTTTAAACTATGACCGCTTAAATGATCCTCCTCAGGATATTACCCCAACTTTAACTTCCACTTTAAATACCTGGGAGGCAGATACCAAAGAACGCAATTTAACCAGATTAAACTTAATTAAGGATTTAAAATTAAAAGCCGAGGCTTCATCATCTGCCGTTTTAAAGTGGTCGCCAGATGAGAGTAAATATCTATACTCAAAAGACGGTAAAAATGATTTCAAAGTAGTAGATTTAGGGACAAAGAAGAGTTTTTCTTTACCAAAAGCCAACGCTTATTCCTGGTTGCCTGATTCTAATCATGTGATTTTGGTTGAGGGAGATGAAAAACAACAGGAAGTGGTCAAAAACAACCAAGCTGCTAAAGAAGAGAGTGCCACAGAGAGCGCTTTGGTAAATGGTAAAGTTTCAATCATTGAATATGATGGATTTAATAAATCGGAGATTTATGCCGGACGTTTTGATTTAAAATCAGTAATTCCTTGGCCAGATGGCTCAAGGATAGTAATAATTTCATCTGTGCCTACAGCTACAGGTAATATCCCCAATATCTTTGGAATAAACCTAAAGTAAGCTAGAAAAAGTAATTATATTTTTTCAAGATTTATTTGATATAGTTAGTATATCTTGTGATCTAGTCTCAAAATTGTTATATTGCTAAATTGTTGTATTGTTTCTCTAACAATGTAACAATAACTCTATAAACTCCATGATTAAATTTGGACTTTCAAAAAGAATTGGAATTGATTTAGGCACTGCTAACTCACTAGTTTATGTGGTGGGTGAAGGAATTGTAATGAATGAGCCAACAGTGGTAGCAGTTTCCACAATAGACAACAGGGTTTTAGCAGTTGGCAATGAGGCTAAAGAGATGTTAGGTAGGACTCCTGGTAATATCCAGGCCACCAGACCTTTAAGAGATGGGGTAATTGCAGATTATGTAATTACAGAGGCGATGTTAAGGTATTTTATTGATAAAGTATCAGGTTCTAACCGTATTTTTAAGCCTGAAGTGATGGTCTGTGTGCCTGCAGGAGTGACTTCTGTTGAGCGGAGGGCAGTGTTGGATGCTACTTTGTCTGCCGGGGCTAAGACTGCTTTTTTAATAGATGAGCCTTTAGCTGCAGCGATTGGTTCTAATATCCCGATTGCTAATGCTTCTGGTAATATGATTGTTGATATTGGAGGGGGAACTGTAGAGTGTGCAGTGATCTGTTTGGGTGGGGTAGTGGTCCATAATTCAGTCAGAGTTGGGGGAAATAAGTTAGATGAAGCTATCACAAATTTTGTCAGGAAAAGATATGGCTTAATTATAGGTGAACACCAGGCTGAAAGTATTAAAATCCAAATAGGTACAGCCACCAAACCTAAGGCTTCAGAAATAAAACAGATGGAAGTTAGAGGTAGGGATGCTACCTCAGGTTTGCCTAGGACTGTTAGCTTAAATTCAGAGGAGGTTAATATTGCCTTGGAGGAACCCTTAAGAAAGATAGTCTCTGCTGTTAAAACTGTTTTAGAGCAGACACCACCTGAGTTAGCATCAGATATTATAGATAAAGGAATAGTGATGAGTGGGGGAACCTCCAAATTAAATAATTTAGATAAGTTAATGACAGAACAAACAGGTGTACCTTGTCATACAGCAGAAAACCCTCTTCTTTCTGTTGCCCTAGGTACAGGTTTAGCTTTAGAAAATATAGATCTTTATAAAAGAAGTTTATCGAAGCGCTAAACTCATTTCTTTGTTATGCCAACGTGCTTTCTGTCATTCTGATCCGGCTTTGCGGAGAAGAATCCCTCAATTTATTTGAGTTACAATAATTTCAATGCCTTATGTTTATATCCTTTCTAACAAATCTAATACTTTATATGGTGGAGTAACTAATAATTTAGATTGAAAATATTTAGAACATTTATCTAAAACAAATAACAGTTTTACTGTCAGACTCAGGATGAGAGAATTAAGTTTGACTTGTCAGTACATTGTCAGTATAATATCAGTACTATGTTAGTACAAAAAGTCTTTAAAAATGGCAATTCTGTAGCTATAACAATCCCCAAGGAGTATTTAAAAGACCTGGATTTAAGGGATGGGACAAAGGTAGTGGTGGAGAAAAAAGAGAAGAACTTAATTATTACTGCTCATAAAAATAAGCTTGCTCCAGATGTAAATCCTAAATTTATGCAAATGGTGGATGAGTTTATCTCAGAGCATGAGGATGTTTTAGCTCAACTCTCCAACAAGTGAAACAAAAATCTACAAAATTCTTAACAGTAACCCAGGTTTTAGCAATCCATGATCAGATGATAAAAAGATTTGGAGGATCACCAGGCTTAAGAGATTTAGGATTGGTGGAATCTGCTGTTGCCAGACCCAAGACTAGCTTTGAGGGTAAATATCTTTATCTAACTATTTTTGATCAGGCTGCAGCCTTATTACAGTCATTATTAAAAAATCACCCATTTGTGGATGGCAACAAAAGAACAGCTTTAACCTCTGCAGGTATTTTTCTAAAAGTAAATGGCCTAAATTTAAAAAATTACCACCAGGAAGAGGTAAAGTTTGCAGTTAGGATAGATAACCAAAATTTGACCTTAGAAGAAATTTCTAGTTGGTTAAAAAAACATCAAACATTGTTACCCTGAATGTTAGTGAAGGGTATAAATTCTTTGAATATAAAATTATATTCTTGCTTTTGTTCAGAATGATAATAAATAAAATTCAGAATAACCAATTATAAGCCTCTAGTATATTTTTGCTTTGTGCCTGAAAAAATTAGTATTGTATTATTTGTATTACTCAAAATTGGAGAATAGCTTACTCTTATAAGAAAAACTTATAATTTTAATATTAGCTTTGAAGATTAACAACTAATAATTAATGATTAATAAAAAAGAACTTATAGTAAGACAGTAAAATTTAAGCAACTGATATATTATGATCTATTAAAAATTTATTTCTGTTTTACTACCCACCAGTTGAATTTTACATTCTAAGAGTTTAATTTGGTTAGTTTTATAGTAAAGCCTTGCCCCGGGTTAATAGCATAAACTATTAAATTTCCATCTAAGTTGGAGGTAGGAGTAATAAAGACTTTAGACTTTGCAGTTATATTAGTATTATTAATAGTTACTAAACTTTGTCCGGAGGGAATTATTCCATCTGCTAAAGAACTAGAGGAAACCGTTAGAGTATTAATTGCCAATTTACCACTGTTATCAATTGTTACTTTACCATTAAAGAAGTCTACTAATTTAGTAAGTGGATTGTTTTGAATAAATAGAGTTTCAATAGCATTGATAGTATTACCGCCTGTTATAGAAAAAGTTCCATCAACTGTTAAGTCTCCTGCAATAGCAGTGTTAGATAAATTTGTTTGTCCAAAACTATTTAAAATACCAGAAATTGTAGTAATTTCTGATGTCATATTTAATGTTGAAATACTTTGTGATATATTAAGATCTACTAAAGTATCTTTTCCAGGTAAACACAGAGGAAGAAGGATCAGGCTATTACTACTTTTTAACAGCAATAGACATTGACTCATAAGTACTGATCCGGACACTTTTTTGACTCTACCCCTATGTATCTTTATACTTGATATATGCTTATTGGTATTGATGGTTCTGAGGCTTTTGTTAAAAGTAAAACTGGGGTAGAAAATTATGCCTACCAAATAATCAAGCACCTGAGCTTACTTGACTCTAAAAATAAATATATTATTTATCTGGATCCTAGGGTAAATAATATAGAGGATAATTGGCCAGAAAACTTTAAATTTAAGGTTTTAAAATGGCCGTTAATGTGGACCCAATTAGGTTTAGGTATCCAAAGCTATAGCGATAATTTAGATTTACTTTTTATCCCATCTCATACTTTGCCTTTAATAAAAAATCCAGCCTTAAAATCTGTAGTGACAGTTCATGATCTAGGGGCAAGATATCTTCCTATGATGCACCAAATTAAGCAAAGGTTGTATTTGAGTTTGATGACTAAATTGCAGTTAACAAATGCAACCAGATTAATTGCAGTTTCCAAGGCTACCAAAAAGGATATTGTTAAAAGTATAGGGATAAATCCTAAATATATCGAAGTGATATATGAAGGTTTTAATTCAGACTTAAAAAAAATAAATACTGATATAGAAAGATCTATTCTTTTAAAGCTAAAACTAGAAAAAAAGAAATATTTTCTTTTTGTGGGAACTGTCCAGCCCAGAAAAAATTTAATTAACTTAATAATGGCTTATAGCCTTTATGTTAAAAATAAATTAGAGGTTTCGGAGTTAGTAATAGCAGGTGGTCAGGGCTGGCTCTCAGATAAGATCTATAAACTTCCAGAGGAGTTAAGAATTAAGGAAAAAGTTAAGTTTTTAGGCAGGGTAGATAACCAGACCTTAGCAGTATTGTATAACAATGCCTTGGCCTTAACTTATCCCTCGTTTTTTGAAGGGTTTGGTTTGCCTATTTTAGAGGCTTTTAATTTTAAACTGCCGGTTATCACCTCCAACATTTCTTCAATGCCTGAGGTGGCAGGTAAGGGTGCAATTTTAGTTAACCCTTATAAGATAGAAGAGATAACTTTGGCTTTAGAACAGATAGAAAAGGATCATAAATTAAGGCAAAAATTAATTAATGAAGGTTTAAAACAACTAAAAAGTTTTTCCTGGAAAAAGGCTGCAGAGGAAACCCTGAGCTTATTTGAAAGTGTAGTAAAAGAAAAAGTAACTATTTTAGGTACAAAGATTAATAACATTACCATGGAAGAGACTTTAGAAATGATAGACTTTTGGATAAAAAGAGATAGTAAGAGATATATTGTTACACCAAATATTGAATTTTTAATAGCTGCCAAGGAGGATAAGGAATTTCAAGAGATCTTAAATAAGGCAGATCTGGCTATACCTGATTCTGCCAGGTTTAATTGGGCAATAGATTTAAAAAATCAGCCTAATCTTTTATTAAAAATTATTAAATGGCCCTTGTTTCTTTACCCTAAAACTACACTTTTAAACCATTTTCCAATTACAACAGGTACAGATTTAATGGAGGAGTTATTAGTTAAATCTAATAAAGAAAGTTTAAGGGTAGGGTTATTAGGTGGGACTAAATTAGCTGCAGAGAGATTAGGGGATAGGATCAATGAGGAGTTTCCCAATATTAAATTAAGATATTTTAATTATGATGTTAGTGTGGATAAGAGCGGTCAGACTAAAAATCCTTTAGATCTGCCACCTTTGGATATTTTATTTGTAGCTTTTGGTCAGGTGAAACAGGAGAAATGGATAAATAATAATTTGACAAAGCAGCCTGTAAAGGTAATGATAGGAGTAGGTGGGGCCTTTGATTATCTATCAGGGATTGTTCCCAGGGCCCCAAAGATGGTTAGAAATCTGGGGTTTGAGTGGTTATTTAGATTAATACTTCAACCTTGGAGAATAAGACGTTTTTGGGCCTTAATTAAGTTCATTTTTATTCTTCCTTTTTCCAAAAATAATTAAAATAGTGGATTTTATTGTTGGAAAAACCTAATCTATATTAATTAGCAGAATATCATACCCCTTTGCTAAATTAAGTTACAAGCACAAGTTGTTATTAAGAGTAATACAAGTATTAAGTAGAAAATTAAATAAAATTATAAAGTTAAGAGAATAATTAAGCTGTCTTTTGAGTTATGCCTAGTAGCCAAAGCACTGCTTCTTTTTTATATCGCCTGTCACCTCTAGAATTAATCCTAATAGCCGGTAACTTGCCTCTTTTGCCCCATCTTTTAATAGTCAGAGGAGAAACTCTTAAAACATCTGCAACTTCTTTTACAGTTAATAAATCAGGAAGATTTTCAAGTGATATCTTATCGCTCATAAATTTAATTTACAGTGATTAGTAGTTTTATAAACTATTTATTACCTACTAACAACTAATCATTATATATCATAGCCTTTCAGATAGTGTCAAGAAGGAAAGTATTAAACAGTAAGTATTAGATATTAAATAAAAAAAGAGGGGTCTGTTTCCAGAACACCCTCTTTTTTCTTAACCTCAGCAGTATCTTTTAGAGAGCAGATTGCTTTTGTAACCATGGTTACAAAAGAGATGTAGCTCTTGCAAGGCAAAAGGAACAGTAAAACTTATTGAAGTTCGACTGTCGCCCCAGCTGCAGTAAGTTTAGCTTTTGCTTCCTCTGCTGAAGCTTTATTAACGTCTTCCAAGACGGGTTTAGGAGCTGCTTCTACTAAATCTTTAGCTTCTTTTAAGCCTAAAGTTGGAACTAACTCTCTAACAGCTTTAATAACACCAATCTTGTTTGCTCCTGCACTGCTTAAGATCACATTAAAGGAAGTTTGTTCCTCTGCTGGACCTTCTGAAGCTGCTTGTGCTGAGCCTATAGAAGGAGCAACTGCAACAGGAGCTGCAGCTGTAACACCAAATCTGTCTTCTAAAGCGTGGACTAAATCAGCTAATTCTAAAACAGAAAGCTTCTCAATAGAAGAAATAATATCTTCTAAAGTTTTAGATACTTCTTTTTTTGGTTTGACTTCTTCCTGCTTGCTTTCGCTCGAAACAGATTTTGGAGTCTCTTCAGCATTTTCAAAAACTTCTGAAGCTTCTTTAGCAGACTCTGCTGCTGGAGCTTCTACAATAGTATTTTCATTTGCTTGTACGGTATCTTGTGTATCGTCTGCCATATTGTGATGAATTAAGAATTATAAATGATGAATTATGAATTTTAATTCTACATTCTAAATTCTACATTCCTAATTCTTATTCACCCCCCTTCGAAACGCGAATTTGGTCTAATGTATAGACTAAATTGCGGATATTTGCCTGTAAAACCCCTACCATACCATATAACGGAGCGCCTAAAGAACCAACCACTTTGGCTCTTAACTCTTGCTTGCTTGGTAAAGAAGCTAATTTATTAACTTTATACTGATCCATATACTCACCGTTTAATAGCCCGCCCTTAACTTGGCCAACCTGATATTCTTTGATTGCTTTTGTTAAGGTTTTAATCGGTGTTATTTCATCACCAAAAGCAAATAGGGTAGCTAGTGCTCCTTCAAATAATTGTTCGTCCTTAATTGTTAATTGTGAATTATTAAGAGCTAGTTTGACCAGGTTATTTTTGGTGATAGTTAACTCAGCACCCATTTCTCTTAATTGATTTCTTAAATCAGAAAGCTGGTTCATGGTCATACCTTGAGAAGTAGAATTTCCGGCTTGTTGATAGTTGAAAAAAACTACAGAATTAGCTTTGCCGAACTTGTCGGTTAAAATCTGAACTGTTTGTTCTTTTTGTGTTCGTGTTTTTGGCATATCAGAGCAACTACTTTGGGGAATAAAAATCCCCGCCTAAGCGAGGAATTATGAATTAAAATTATGAGCTAAGAATTGTTTAATTCTATACTCTTGATTTCACATTCTTAATTATTAAAGCCTCGGTATGTCTTATCCTTGCGGTGCATACTTTCTTAAGCTAATGAATAATAACCTAGTACCTTAAAAAAGTCAAACTTATTAAAAAGTGAGTAGTTTGCTTTGCTGATAATTAATAATATATAGAAGAAAGTTATTGACAAATCTAGGCAGTTATAGCTATTCTTGATATAGAGAATCTATGTAAATCTATGCATAATTTTTAGCTTTAAAAGAGCAGCTTTGAAAGCTTTAAAAGACGGACCATTGCCATAAGGTTAAGGCAAGTAAATAATGGAACCGTCTAACAATACCTCAAAATCCTTAATTAAAATTGGTGATGCTGCCCAACTTTTAGGGGTCTCAATTGACACTCTTAGGCGTTGGGAGAAAAAAGGTAAAATCCAATGTATTAAAACTCCAGGCGGTACCAGACTTTACTCAGTTGACGCTTTAAGAAAATACCAGTTAGCCAATAATAAAAAGGAGAATTCAGAAGTAGAAGGAGAGTTAGCCTCAACCCCACTTAAACCTATCAAAATACCTCTAATTATCTTAACTATCCTAGTAATCTTTATCTTAATTACTGCTAGTATTGTTGGGGGGTATTACTTTATGCCTAACCAAACCAAGGCCTTATTCCGCCCTCAAACCCAGACTAATGTTTTGGGTGCTTCCACTGATGGGCAGTCTTTAACTAATAAAAATGCGAATATCTTTAGCAATTTAGTGGCCTGGGTACTATCTCCTTTTAATAAAATTGCTGAGCAAACATTTATAGTAATGTTTCACCAAAGAGCAGATGCGATTAATTTGTATCATAAAAATGATATTCAAGTTTTATCTAAAAAGTTAAATGATGTTCAGGGTAATTTAATTGATGCTTTAAGCCAACAACAAGACCAAAACAGTAAATTTATAAAGATTGGCAGTAATATTAAAGTTGGTGATATAAATATCCATAGATTGATAGCTTATGATGGATTTATTGGACTGACAACCATAGATTCTCTGGGTAATGTTTATCCTACTTTATCCTCAAAAGGTCGCCCTGCAGGATCATTAGGAATTACTGATCGGAAATATTCTGAAATTTTTATTGATGGACTTAGTGTTTCTCAAGGTGGTGTTGAACTTGGTAGAGAAGCAGGTACTAATGTTAAGTTTTTAGGAGACTTAGGATCTAATATTATTCCTGGAAAAAGTAATGAATATACTTTAGGTAATGATAATAAATAC
>DAHXOS010000067.1 GCA_027364775.1 bacterium | reverse complement strand
GGGTACATCAGACACTGTCAATCCTGCTTTGCTAAAATCAATCTGGCAAGCCCTTGCTGTCCCCATTCCGGGCACAACAAAAACCACTAAGTTATTACTCACCGCTTTTCCTAAAAGCTTGCCTATAAAATCTGAATTGCTTTGTGCAGCTATCATAACCGTTTAATTGCTCCCTGACTCCAGCCATATAGAAGACCTAAAAAGAGAATTGCCAAGAATGCTCCCATGTCCAAAAGTGCAATCAACCCAAAGTTTTTATACACAACAGCCCAGGGGTACATAAAGGCCATCTCCATATCAAAGGCCATAAATAAAAGAGCTATACCATAATAGTGGAAATGATAGCGCAGCCAGGCAGGAACTTCATTGACAATACCACTTTCAGCAGGTAAATCTTTATTAACTTCAGGCCTGGTTGCTCCTATTTTTTGCCGGAGCAAAAAAATAGTTACTAAAAACCCAACTGTACTTGCCAGAATACCAAGTAATAATATGTACTGTAATAGTGTACTCATTTATCTAATCTTATTTTTTCTTTGCTGGAACCAGCCGCATTTTGCATTTTGGGCAAATCCCCGGCTTGTCTGATGTCACTTCCGGGTGCATCGGACAAATGTATGTTTGTTTATCCATAATCTCCTCCTTTCTCATCTCTATTTTACTCTCTATTTATAAAATTATCTCGTGTAGTTATTTAGTAGACCGTGACATATATTACTAATGGTTAATTTTATCAGATGTTGTGCATACTAGTATGATTGTATTTATCTTTCTTATCAATCAGATAGTTGGAATGATAATAAATAAAACTTTTAACCTTTAGAATCTGGTATATTTGGATATTTTTTTGTGATCTCTTTAACTCTATTTAAAACTTCATCTTCACCTATTATCTTAATGCATTCAAATAAAGGCGGCGTTACCAGTTGTCCTGATACAGCTAACCTTATTAGCTGAAACATCTCCCTATTGCCCATATTTAAATCTTTAGCCAAATTTTGAAAAGTATTTTCAAAATTTTCTTTCTTCCATGGCTTTTCTATGTTTTCTAATGTTAAAGAGATTTTTTCTAAAATTTCTTTTTTATCATCTACCTTAACTTTATTAAAATCATTTAGATCATATTCAGGAGATTGACTAATAAAATTTGTTAAAGGAATAAAATCTGAGAGTTTTTTAATCCTCTCTTTTACTAAAGGCACAAGTTTTGCAATATGATCTTTTGATGGATGATCAATTAAATACTCCTCTAATCTTTTAGTTAATTCCTGATCTGAGAGTGCTCTAATATATTCCCCGTTCATCCATTCAAGTTTTTGGATATCAAAAATTGGGCCTAACGGATTTACATCTTTTAAATCAAATTTTTCTATAAATTCCTCCATAGAAAAAATTTCTTTTTGTTCCGGATGTGTCCAGCCCATTAAAGCTAAATAATTTAATATTGCCTCTTTAAGATATCCCTGTTCTAAATACCAAGAAGCCCAAACAGCGTTTTTTCTTTTTGATAACTTAGATTTATCTGTATTCCTTAAAAGTGGTAAGTGACAAAATACCGGTAACTCCCAACCAAAAGCCTGATAAAGCAAAATATGTTTTGGTGTAGAGGAGATCCACTCATCAGCCCTAGTTATATAGTTTATTTTCATCAAATAATCATCAATAACAACTGCCAAATGATAGGTGGGGAAACCATCAGATTTTAGAAGAATTTGATCATCAATCTGATCTGTATTGATGGTGATCTTCCCCCTGACTATATCATCAAAAGTAATATCCTGATGCTCAGGGACTTTAAGCCTGATAACATAAGATTCTTTTTTGGATAATCTCTCTTCTATATTATTTTGATTGCAAAAGTGCAGATGTTTTGTCTTTACTTCTTTTTGCTCTTCTTGTTTTCTTAATTCTTCTATTCTCTCTTTAGAACAAAAGCAATAGTAAGCAACTCCTTTTGTAATTAGCTCTTCTGCATATTTTTTATATATATCTAAACGTTCAGATTGGCGGTAAGGACCAAATTCACCACCAACATCCGGACCTTCATCATAGTTTAAACTAAATCTTTTTAAGGCATCTTCAATTTTTTGCTCAGATCCCTCAACTAGCCTTTCCTGGTCGGTATCTTCAATTCTTAAAACAAATTGACCATTATTCTTTTTTGCAAAAGCCCAAGTTTTTAAAACAGTACTTAAATTACCTATATGAATATCATCTCCTGTTGGAGAAGGTGCAAATCTTGTTCTGACATTCATCAGTTTGATTATATACCAGTAGAAGCTAAATTTCAGTATAATAAAGTTACTGCCATGACTTTGACTGAAACTGCTAAATTTACTAAGAGGTTTTTATTTTTCTTTGTTATATTCTTGATTGTACTTGCAATAGTTTGGGGTGGATCTTTATACTCTAAACGTTATCTTTATTCAAAAATTCCCATAATCACAGAAAAACCGGATTTAAAATTTGCTTTGCTACCAAGACTAAAAATTCCAAATCCAAATGTTACCTCTTCTAATTTTTCTTACTCACTTGATACGCCAACCGGTGCTTTACCAGAAAAACTCCCAACTGCTTTTAAAATTTATGCCATTCCCCAATTAGGTAATACTTTTTTAGCAGCAGATAAAGCAAGAGAGCTGGCTAAAAAATTTAATTTGGATTCAAATCCTGAAATACTATCTCCTACTGTTCATAAATTTACTAATTCAAATGGAGCTGAGTTTACTATCGATATAAATACCGGAAATTTTAGTTACAAAAGGCCGATTGCAACCCAAAGTGCAACCCAAAATGAACAATTAAAGGATTTGCCTAATATCAGTCAACAATTTAAATCATTTCTTACTCAAAAGGAGATTATGCCAACTTACTTAAAGAATGGGGAGATAAAAACTGATTATCTTGCTGCAATTAACCCCGAACAATTAAGTACCTTAAATATTTCTTTATGGCAGGAAAAAATAGATGACTATAAAATAGTGACTGAAAAATTTACTAAAGGATTAGTTGAGGCGGTACTTGTTGGTTCAGCAGATGATATAAATAACTATTTAAGTTTAGATTATACTTATTGGCCAATAGATACTAAAAATTTTGCTGTTTATCCAATTAGAAGTGTTGATCAGGCGTTTAAAGATTTAAAAAGTGGCGAAGCAACAATTGTGATAGAACCGAAAACTTCTCAAGTCTCAATTAGCTCTGTTTATCTCGCTTACTTTTTATCAAAGAGTTATCCTGAATACTTACAACCTGTATATGTTTTTGAAGGACAAAATTTTGCAGCGTTAGTCCAAGCTGTCGTAAAACCTTACCTTAAAGATCAATAACTGGCAACCCAATTATAATTTTTATAGACCCAGTCCATAAGTAATTTTGTTTCAGCAAAACGGTCTTGGCTATTAAGCACTACTGTTATAACCTTGTGGTTCTTCCGCTCTACTAAACCAACAAAGCTTTCACCAGCATTTTGGGTAAATCCGGTTTTAATACCTAATACTCCTTCTTCAGATAAAAGTTGATTTAAATTCTTTAGATTATATTCTTTACTTTTATCCCAGGAAACTATGGATGTTTCTTTAGTTGCAACAACCCTTGATAGTAGGGGATGTTCTATTGCAGCCTTAGCTATTTGAGACAAATCATAGGCTGATGAATAATGATTTGGGTTATCAAAACCTGCAGGATTTTGAAAATTTGTATCAGCTAAATTTAAATCCTTAGCTTTTTTATTCATCTCCCCGACAAAATTATTCAATCCTCCCGGATAATTTAAAGCAATTGTAAATGCAGCATCGTTACCTGAGTTTAGCAGCATTCCATAAAGTAAACTACGGAATGTTAATCTCTCACCGTTATTTAAACCCATTACCGAACCCCCAACTTGTGCTTCTGGATAAACAGTTAGAATATCAGCACTTTTATAATAATCCTGAGCAACTAAAGCGGTCATAATTTTGGTTGTTGATGCCGGAGACATACGGCCATAAATATTTTTTTCAAATAAGATCTCTCCTGTATCTAAATCTAAGGCAATCGCTGCTTTAGCACTAAGTTGTGGGGGAGTTATATTTTGACTGACTATGTTATATTTTGCTTTTTGAGCAATTCCTGCAACCTGACCCTGAGGTGGTATATATTGAGTTTGATTATTAGAATTTAAAATCTTGCTTTCTGCTAAATTAACTGCTCCTGGCGTACCGATTAAAAAACCAACTGCCAGTACCAAAACCGCAATTGATGATCCAGCTATTTTAAAATGGGTAAAATATGTCTGATATTTCTTCATACAGCCTAAAGAGTCTAAAACAGTGATGAGATCATATCAATTATAGCTACCATTGACAAGTTTAGAAAATCTAAAGTACAATACTTTTAGCCCTATGGTTAAAGTAGAAACATTAAATATAAATAGCTTAGTCTTAATCCTTCTTGAGGTGCTCCTTATTGGAGCATTTTTGGGAGGCCTTTTTTAGAAATTATTCTAAAAAAGAGACAGGATCTAGCCTCCCAAATGGGAGGTTTTTTAGTACTTAAAATATGATTAGAACAATAGAAGCACCAGAAAAAATAGAGAAACAAGTAGCTGAGGTTTTAGCTGCAAAATTTGGTGATACAGTAGTGATGGAACCTATAAATGCCCATATCCCCAATCGCCCATTAGGCAGAGCTTTAGCAGCTTTAATAGCAAAAACTAGAACAAATCAGGATTTTACTCCTGAAATAAAGAGAATAGTAGCTATAAAAGAAAACCAAGGGAAAGGTCACACCTCATATGGTTGATAGATTAGCTGACCAACAACAGACTAGAAGTGTTTATTTGCCTGAAAGAGGAATTTTAGTAGAACTCCCAAACCACCTTGCTCAAAGCATTCAAGTATGTCCTGATACAGGAAACGTCTCTATGGATCCTGCCCAAAGAGCTTTTGTTAGATCAGTTATGAATAATACAATTTTGAGAAATAGATTCCCCGGAAGAGAAGATGGGGCTTTTTTTATGGAGTCAGTATCCCCGGAGTGGAGAGAGTTTTTAATGAAAAAAGCGTATGAAATGAGTGATGTTATTGTTAATGCAAATAGGGATCAGGCAAATAGAGATATTGCAGTTTTATTATTTGGGTCTGTTGCAAGGAATTTGGTTAAAAGGCGCAACTATCATGATCCATCTAATATAGACTTGGCAGTTGTAGGTAAATTTGAAAGTGAGCAAGAAGTAAATGATCTTTATGATTCTATTAGACCTGCTAGAGTAAGGATTTCCTCTGAAATTACAAGAGGAGAGAAATGTAGCTGTTGTAGTGTGGAGAATTATGATCCCCAAAAATGTAGAGCAAATAAGGTGGGTTCGCCGGCTGCTGGTCCCTATGATTTTCCCCGCGTAGGTGTATCTATTAAAACTGCCGATCAGGCAAAAAAGTCCGGTTATATAAATGCCAGGGTTTGGCTATCCGGTTGTGCCAAACCATTATATGATGCCCAGGGAGTTTGGAAAGAAATTGAAGAAGAAGCCTTAAATTTTTTAACTATAAATCCTAGTATTGCAAATAGAGTAAGACAAGGAAAACCAGTTGATAGAGCCTTAGCAAGTTTAGGGATAGAGCAATCTGTTTTTGCTAGAATCTCGATGGTATTAACAAACCTATCTTAACAATCCATTAGATGCAGCTCTTAATAGTTCTGCTTTGATAAGCCGTTCCTGGAGTGACTTTGCATTATATTCCCCTGAAATCCTAATCAACTTATCTCCTGCAACTCTTGGAATAACATGAATATGGCCGTGTTCAACTTCCTGACCTGCAGCCTCACCATAAGTACCAAAGATATTAACTCCATCAGCTTTAAAAGCTTGCTTAACAATACTAATTAATCTGGCTTGATATATTCCTATCTGTTTTGCTTCAGTATCATTTAAATCCGCTAATTGGATATGTCTCTTTGGTAATACTAAAGGATTACCTTCTAAAGATTGGATCACTCCAGCATGACTACTTTCACTCAAAATAACTCCCTCTGTTCTCCTGGAAAAGATGTCGCAAAAAGGACATCTTTCTCCAAAGTGTTGATGAAGTTGATTTTGAATTTCTATTGACATAATAAACAATTATGGGATATTTTAGTAAAAATGGCCCTGTAAATCAAATCGGTCAAGAAATATTAACGCTTATATATTAAGCTGCATAAAATATTAAAATAAAAGAAAGGAGGAAATAAAAATGGTAGATAGGGAGATGGATGCTGAAATGAAGGAAGCTTTAGCAAGAATTTATAGAATAGGTTGCTCACAAGTTGCTCCACAAATAGCAAGTCTGACTTTAGTACCTAAATCAAACGCCTTAAAAAGACTATTTACAAATGTAACCCCTGTTGCAAATTATGGAGATAGAACTAGTGAGATTATAAAATAGTTCTATATACTTAACAAAAATTTAATATAAGCATATAATTGCTGTTTATGAAGGATGTTAATTTTGTAACAGTAATTACCGATTGTTATGATGATAATGCTCGCGGTAGACAAACTACCCGTCTTACAACTTTATTTAAATTGCCCATAAATTTTATTGGAGTAAATTCTGATTTAGAAGCTGCTGGCAATTTAATAGATACTCTCGATGCTGCAGGTGATACTAATGGCATTATTATTGTTAATGTGGCCCCTCGTCATAAGGATGCTAAGAAATGGGAGAATGGGACTCCTTTTGGATATTTTTATTATAAAAACATTTTAGTTATCTCTTCTATTGATGGTTTAACTTTATCTTTAGTTAAAAAATTTAATTTAGTAACAGAGATTAATTTAATGGATATATCCAGTGTTTTAAAATCTCTGCTTTCAGAAAATATTATTGATCAGACTCTATATAAACATGTTGTCCATACGCAATTTAGAAGTTTTGAATTTTTACCCAGAGTTGCTAAATGGTTAAGTAATGGTATTAATATCCCCATTGAAAATTATTTTTTAGAAAATGTTAATGAATGCCCAAATACTATTTGGTGGATAGATAATTTTGGAAATTGTAAAACTACTTTAGTAAAACAAGAATTAGATCAGATTAATTTAAAACTTAACTATTATGATAGGTTAAATTTAGTCCCGGATGATGAGGTTGCAATTATTACTGGTAGTTCTGGAATTAACCAAAATAGATTTTTAGAGATTGTAGCCCAAGGAAAAAGTGCTAAAGATATTTTAAATTTAAAACTAGGCCAAGAAATTTGACAAAAAAATATTTAACTGATAATATAATTTCATATATGAAAACAGCTATAGTAAAAAACTTTTTTTACTTTACCTTCCGAAAGGAGGGAGCTGTTTAATACTTTAAACCATTAGGTTTTAAGTAAAAAATAGGCCTCCCCAACGGGAGGTTTTTTTATGTTTTGACGGTAGTCAAAAGACAAGGTTCTGTAGTATTTGGTACTAGCCAAACACATTAAGAATAGATCCTTATCTAAAATTTTAAAAGAAAGGAGGAAACAAAAATGGTAGAGAGATGTGATCGTGAATACTCATTTGTTAGACCACCCCACAAAGGATGGGGTTCTAGTGAGAAAACTGGAGTTTCTAATGAAACACCAAATGCATCAAAGAGTGAAGACTTATCTTTGGTACATTCTCAAAGGACTGCATCAGTAGGAAAATTTCTAGTACCTACTAGATTAAATGAGGGTATTAAAAAACTTGGATTTGTTTAATCCATTTAAACTTTTAAGAAAGGAGGAAATATAAATGGTTGATAATTTAATAAATAGATCCATTACAGAAATTGATGTTGCAAGAGCAATCAACAACGTTGCAGTTGCTAAAAAAATTGCACCTGAAACTCCAAAACATCAAGCAGCGATGGCTGAATTACTAAAAATAGTTTCTGGACGTGGGGGTCAAAGAATACTTCAAAGTTTAGAAGCCAAACAACAAATACTCTAAGTAATAATTTAATTTATTTGGATATCTTTAACTTTTAATTGGAGATTTTCCTGCCCTCTAAATTTATTAATTTCTAAATTATAGGCAAGAGCTACTAATTTATCTTTTAGTAGTAAGTCTTTTAAATACCCAAAACCAAAGGCTATTGCATCTATTCCATCCGCTTTAAACTTTAAATGTCTATCCCCTTCCCCTACTGTTTTAATATCTGAAATTTTCATATTAAAAGTGGCAAGTAAAGGTTTAGGGTTATTTACACCAAAAGGTTCAAATTTATCAATTTCTTTAACTTGTAATTTAGTTAATTTATTTATGGGAACTTCTGCCTCAACTTCTAAATACTGTGATAATTCATCCGGTAAAGAATCAGCGATAGATTCTATTTTTAAAATAAATTCTTCTATCTTCTCTGTTGCAATAGAAAAACCTGCTGCTCCTTCATGTCCACCAATATCAATTAATAAATCAGATGATTGTCTGATAATCTCAACGATATTGACTCCCGGTAACGATCTTGCTGAACCTTTTGCTGTTCCATTTTCGCCTACAGAAATTGCAATTGATGGCCTACTAGAATCCTCACATACTCTAGCAGCAACTAACCCAATAATTCCTTCTTTCCAATCCTTAGAATGTAATATATTTATTTTTTTATTTGGATTATTGTGAATCCAAATCTTTGCTTCTTCCACTGCTTTTAAAGTTAATTCCTGGCGGGTTATATTAATCTCACAAAGCATCTGTGCTAATTTACGCGCCTTAATTAAATCTTTTGTACAAAGCATTCTGAGTGCATCGATTGCATGTTCTAATCGACCAACTGCGTTAAGTCTTGGTGCAATTTGATGTCCTATTTCGTAGGAGGTAACCGCCGGTAAATCAATTGCACATTCACTTGCTAAAGCTCTCAGTCCTAAATTATTACTTTTATTAATTTCTTTTAATCCTTCATTAACAAAAGCTCTACCCAAACCTAAAAGTGGTATATGGTCTGCAACCGTTGCAATTGCTACAAACTGTAGCAACTCCCTAGATAAAGGTTTACTTATTTCATCTTTTATTAAACACCAAGCAACTGCTGCTCCACACATCTTGGTTGAATGAACTATAGTAAAAACATCAGGTTTTTGATCCAAAGGTAAATGATGATCTGTAATAATTAAATCTAAACCCAACTCTTTTGCAAATTTTGCTTGTTCTAAAGCAACAATCCCGTTATCAACTGTAATTACAAGCTGTGCTCCTGAATCTCTGGCAAATTCTAAACCTAATTTTGAAAGCCCATAACCCTCTTTTTCTCTATGTGGTATATACGGCAAAACCTTTGCCCCTAAAGAGGTTAACCCTTTATATAAAATTGCCGAAGCACAAACTCCATCAACATCATAATCACCATACACAATAATTAATTCCTGTTTTTGAATTGCCTGTCTAATTCTTTTTAGTCCTTTTTCTATATTTGGAATTTCCAAATCCTTTGAATAATAATTTAATTTTGGATTAAAAAATTCTTGTTTCTCTTTTTCACTTTTTATCCCTCGGTTAATAAGCAGTTGCTCTATTAAATCTCCGGTTGTTTTTTCTTTTATTCTCCAAACCTTTGTCATAATGTTAAATATTGTAGCATAATAAACGTGCCTTGCCTCAGTCTATCCTCTGACGTAAAATTAGATCATATGAATTATCATCTACCAAATGAGGTAATCCAAATTCTAAATAAACTAGCGGACAAAGGTTATCAAGCTTATATAGTAGGCGGAGCTGTACGTGATTTAATTTTAGGTAGAGATATTAAAGATTGGGATTTTACAACTGATGCAAACCCCGGACAAATCTTGGAAATTTTCTCTGAAGGTTTTTTAGGAAAAGATTTACAAAATAGTTTAACTTTAGGAGAACCTTTTTATAATAATCAATTTGGAACTGTTGGTATTTCTTCTGACTTAGGTCTTTTAGAAATTACAACAATGAGAAAAGAATCAAATTACCATGATTTTAGGAGACCGGAAGAAGTTGAATGGACAGATAAAATAGCAGAGGATTTAAAAAGACGTGATTTTACAATTAATGCACTGGCTTTAAATAAAAATCAGGAAATTATAGATCCTTTTTCTGCTAAAGAAGATATTAATAAAAAAATAATTAGAGCAGTAGGGAATCCTGATAAAAGATTTAATGAGGATGCCTTAAGATTAATGCGGGCTGTGCGCTTGTCTACTCAACTAGATTTTGAAATAGAAAAAGATACTTTTAGTGCAGTTAAAAAAAATTCTCACCTTATAACCAAAATTTCCTGGGAAAGAATACGGGATGAACTATTTAAAATTCTTGGTTCCAATAATCCTCGAAAAGGAGTTGAATTGTTAAGGTCTGGTGGATTATTAAAATTTATTATACCTGAATTAGAGGAGTGTTTTGGTTTAGTTCAAGAAGGACCAAAACATAATAGAGTTTACGATATCGGTGAACACTCTCTCTCTTCTTTAGAACACTGTCCTTCAAAAGATCCTCTAATTAGATTTATTGCACTAATTCATGATATTGGAAAACCTAAAACTGTTAATATTCAAAGTGATGGTAATGTAACCTTTTATGAGCACGATGTTGCCGGAGCAAAGATTGCAAAAACTATTTCTCAAAGATTGAAGCTTTCTAATAAAGATACTGAAAAAGTTGAGCGGTTGGTCAGATGGCACTTATTTACTGTTGATGAAAATCAAACAGATTCTGCAATCAGGAGATTTATTAAAAATGTAGGCCAAGAAAATATTGAAGATATGATGGCAGTAAGGGTGGCCGATAGATTAGGTGGAGGGACTGCAACAGCTACTTCCTGGAGAATGGAAAAATTTAAGGAAAGAATAAAACAGGTTTTACATAAACCTTTTTCTATAGCCGACTTAAAATTAAATGGTGAAGATGTTATGAAAGAGTTAAGTATTTCACCCTCTCGAAAAGTGGGTGAAATTTTACAAAAGTTATTTGAAGAAGTCTTGGAAGATAATTCTAAAAATAATAAAGAATACCTCCTGAAAAGAACTAAACAATTAACTTAAACCTTTAATTTGTTTCCATTTTTCAAAAGATAATTTTTTTGACCTATTTCTCTAAGCTTGGTTATTGCGGTATTTTACAAACTCTTTGCCATTTAAATGATCAATTTCATGCTGAAAAATCCTGGCAGTATAACCACTAAAATCTTCTTCAATCTTTAATGCCCTAATCTTTCTTCCCACCAGGCAAGTAATGCAGTTGCGTTAAAGATTGAAGAATAAGTTCCGGAGATAATACCTGTTAGTAAAGCAACTACAAACCATTTAATTGTAATTCCACCAAACAACAACAATGCTAGTAGTACAAATACTACAGTTAAAGAAGTATTTAATGACCGGGCTAAAGTTTGGGTAATAGAAATATCCGCAATTTCTGAAAAATTTTTCGATAGATATTTGGGTAAATTTTCTCTAATTCTGTCAAAAACAACAATAGTATCATGGACTGAAAATCCAATTACAGTCAGTAATGCCGTCACAAACAGTGAATCAATCTCAACATTATAAAACTTACCCAAAAAAGCGAATAACCCTAAAACAACCAATACATCGTGAACCAAAGCTACTATTGCAGCAACACCAAATCTAAAAGATGAAGCTGGCCGGGGAACTTTTCTAAAAGAATAAGTTATATAAAGAACAATCATTAAACCAGCTAAAAGTAAAGCATAAACTGCTTTTTGTTCCAATTCCTTACCGATAGTGGGACCTACATTCTCTTCTCTTCTGACTTCAATTTTGCTATATTTGTTTTCTAATTCCTGTTTTAAATTAGTTATGTCTTTTTGTTCTAAAGGCTTAGTCCTAATTATAAAAGTATTATTATTTTCAGGGGTAACAGTTCCATATTTTTGCAAATCCTCTATCTTTGGTGTTTTCTCAAATTTATATTCCAATAAACTACCGCCGGTAAAATCTATTCCAAATTTAAGTCCGGCAGTAAACAAAAAGTAAAGACCAGGCAAAATAATTAAAGTTGAAAAGATAAAAAAAGCCAGTTTGTATCTCATTAAATGTAGCATTATTTTTCTCCCTTTTTTAATCTTTTAGCTTCATTAATATCCTGATGTAAATCTTTCTTTAGATCTTCTATGGCAGTTTTAATTTTATCCTCAATGTTATCTACTTTTCCGTTAAGGTGTTCCCAAATTTGAGAGTGATCGTTATTTGATAAATGTTTTAAAAATATCTGTTTATCGCTATCTGATAATTCAGACATTATCACATCTAAGATTGTATGATGTAAATTTGAATCAACTAAACTTGCCAGGTGCATTTTTTCTTTCTCTGTTAAATCCATGTTATCCAATTCTATAACGATACTTTCAACTTGAATTAAATGACTATAAAAATGTTTTTTACTCATATTATTTATTGGCGATAAACGATGCTTCCTTTCCATATACCGGACCTAAAGGTATTTGATTATTTGGATCATCAATAAACATATAAACTACTCCTCCTTTTCTTGGTCCATTAGCTAAGCCCAATTCATACATTACCTCCGGTGATCCACCTAAATGTTTACCAGTCCATTCTGCGGGACCGGCATCAGCAATATTGGCAACAACTGCCTGACCGGTTTTGGGATTTATCACTAACATTTTACGATACTTATAAAAATCCCGATACTCTGCAACTCTCTCTGAAAATCCCGGAGATAAAAATGTTTGAACCGCGATATACCACCTTTCTTTCTCATCATCTTCTTTTGTCATTTGAGATTGAGAAGGAGCAAAATAACCCCAAGCTCCAAGCCCCGGAGCTATTCCCGCTGAGCTAAACATCGCCCAATCTTGAGCATTTTTTGCATGAGCATAAACATTATCACCAGGATACCTATAAAGGTGCTGCTCTCCGCCTATTAAGCCATAACTTCTATTTAATCTCTTTCCTTCTAACTCTCCACTAACCTTAATGTTAAGATCTTTATACACAACTTCAGCAATTGCTTTTTCTTCTTCAGATGTTAGATTCCTCATCTCAGATGGTACTTTATTAATCAGCTCAGTTTTTAGCAAAGCATTTTTGTCTTCTGTACTTGAAATTTTTGGCCCATTATTCAAAAGAGTAGGCTGGGGAGGTATATATAAACCCGGTGTTGTGAGTAACATCAGTCCACCTAATGATCCAACTGCAACATTTTTTAAATGTTTATCAAAAAGATTTTGAGTAATGGATTTATTTTTTGCAATCCATTTTTTTCTAAGATGTTCGTATTGGGTTTTCTTTTTAAATAAATTCATTTAATTATTAATCTAAGAAAAGTTCTTGTAACCGTGATTGCCGTAAACATCGAAACTACAACCCCAATTGCCAGAGTATAAGCAAATCCTTTTATTAAACCGCTACCCATATAATATAAAATCCCGGCAGTTATTAAAGATGAAACATTTGAATCTCTGATCGAAGACCAAGCTCTTTTAAAACCCAAATCAAGTGCCATTTTATTTGATTTACCCCACCTTCTTTCTTCCTTCATTCTTTCAAAAATTAAGATATTAGCATCAACCGCCATACCAATTGATAAAATAAATCCTGCAATACCCGGTAAAGTTATGGTAACTGGCGGAAATAAAAATAATCCAGTTTTAAATATTGTAAAGACAAATAAAGAATAAATTATTAATGCAAAATCAGCAACTAATCCCAGCCAGCCATAGTATAGAACCATATATAAACAAACAATCAATACCCCTATAGCACCAGCAATAATGCTTTTGTTAATTGATTCCTGGCCTAAAGAAGCACCAATAGAACGTTGTTCAACTAATTCAATTGGAACTTTTAATGCACCCCCATTTATTAAATCTGCTAATTGTTTTGCCTGATTGGTAGTAAAACTCCCGCTAATAACCGGGTTACCGTCTAAAATTTCCTGCTGTACAACTGGAGCTGACAATATTTGTTCATCTAAAAAAATTGGTAATTGTTTGCCAACATTCCTTTTAGTTATACTGGCAAATTTTTTAGTACCCTGCTCATTAAATTGAAGGCTTACCTGCGCTCCTCCAGATTGAGAGTTACCATTTCCAAATACTACTTTCGCTCCATTTGGTTTTAGGTCTGAACCTGTAAGACCAGTTGATTTTGCTAAATAAATTAATGGCAAACCGGATTTTGTAGCTACGATTTCTTTTTCACTTAGTTGTGACAACTCAGGCAATTCTCTAAATTCTAATTGTGCAGTTTTGCCTACTAATTGAGCTGCTTGAGATGCATCTTTGGCACCTGGTAAATCAACAATTATCCTTCTTTTACTTCCAACTTTTGCAGATTGGACAACTGCCTCAGAAACTCCACCAGGATTTACTCTCCTATCAATTACCTGCCTGACAGATTCTAGAGTCTGGTCTTTTTCAGATTCTGGAATCTTATCTAATTTAGCCTCATAAACTAACTGCGAACCTCCTTGGAGATCCAACCCCAATTTAATCGGGAATTTACCAAACCAATTGGAAACATTAACTTCTTTTGGGGGAATGACATAAGATCCAATTTTTATTCTTGGTGTTATGACTTTTGGTAAATTGTTTAATTTTGGTATGTCGGCAAAAAGCGATAATATAACCAATATAATAATTAACCAAAATAACTTTCTTGGATTCATATTTTTATTGTAAAGGGAGCGCAGTTACTAAACAATAACTCCTGAGAGCAATTCAACTTCATCCCCAATTAACATAATTTTTGGCTGTGTTAAAACTTTAATAATAAAAGGGTCTCTTCTTCTAACTCTAAAGTTAAATTCAGCTTCATCCATAAAGGAGTAGTTAATTTCATGCTCACGCCTTGACTGCTCATCAGCTATTAATGCTTGTAACTCCGGTAATACAATTTGACCTACCACTAATAGATCCACATCTTCAGGTCCTGATTGCTCATTCTTTGCAAAACGTGTTGCCATCATTGCATATTTAATTCTCCCTATCTGAGTTTTATTTTTAATAATTGCCCCACCTAAACCAGCTGATTTAACTACTAATCCTAAAAGTTCAGCGTAAAATTTATGGTCTTTTCGAATCCGGTAAAGCCTTCTGTTAGCCCTCCATTCGGATGCAACCAAACCAAATTTTTCCATCCTAGCCAATTCCCGCCTGACAGCATTTATCTCTTCATCAACCCGCCTAACAATTTCCCTAACATGGAATAAGGATTCTTCCTGGGTTAAGAATAATTGTAGTATTTTAACCCGGACTTTTGATACAAATAGTTCTTCCATTTAATTTTCACCTCCTGCCGGGCAGCAGATTAGTAAGTTACTTTGGATCCTTCAGGAACAGTTTCAATCCAAATTTGACCTCTGACAAATTGAATTTCCTTGCCGTTTTGATCTATATATTTTGTTCTGGCTAATCTATTAGCTTTATTCCAACTCCCCACAGTAACAGTACCATTTTGGAAGATTAAAGCTTTACCTTGACCTTTAGTACCATAAAGTAAATGGGCATTATTTGGATAACCATCGTTAGCGTTAGATTCTCTTTCAAACTGGACAACTATATTTTTAGGGGCAATCTGTTTCTTGTTATTTAAATCTATCTGGTCTTGGCCACCATTTTTACGTTTGTATGAATTGGTAGCACTATCATAAATCCAATTCACTTTATAATCGTTATATCCTTCCCAGAAATTAACTTCTACAGCATTTGTAGTCCCAGCAGATTTACCATCCACAAATAACCATGGTTTAAAGTTTTTATCCCACCTTACACCATTTTCATCTACTGCACCCCATCCACGTTTCTCACCAACTGCCCATAGTTTTTGAATAGTAGAATACATTGTATGTTCTGTTGCAACTGGACGACCCAATCTTTCATAGTCTCGCCAATAGGTTGGGAAGCCAATACTAAACTGGTTTAAATCTTTAATATTATAATCAATAATCTGGCCTAAAGCATTTGCTGGTCCCGGGGTGTTAGCTCCTCCTACATGGGCATAAAGAGCGTCATATTCGGAAAGCCAATCTATAAAATAAGTTCGGGCAGATCTTACTGGTCCAACTTGAACATCGTTATAATTACATAAATATAAAGCCATAAAACGAGTAATACCACCCTCTGCAACTGCCTCATAAACTATATCAGCCGAGGTTAAACCGGATTGAGGTCTGGCTTCAAGTTGGTTTTCTATCATGACCGCAAGCGGTCTCCGCTTTTCCCAGACAATCCTTGCACTTTTTGTTTGCTTTTCACCATTTAAAGGACATGTCTCAGTTTTTGGCTCATTAGGCTCAGCATCAACATCGCTAACTGCCTGACCACTACCGGCTTGAGAGTTTACCAACATTGGATTATTTTTAGCATTCACTGCCGAGAATACTGAATAAGATACTCCGGTTGCAACAATATAGACAATAACTGCAAATATTGCGGTTATAAGTTTTTTTTGTGTGTTGTTCAAATTATTAAACATAATCTCTAATTTAAAACCTTGCCCAAGACTTCTTTCTCTTCTTTTGATAATTCCAAATCACTTTTACCCTGCGAAATTATCTTACTATAAACCCGGGTTCCGGCTCTACTATGCAAACTGGTTATTAATATCCCATTTAACTTTCCATCCAGCAATGCAAACGAAAAGCTTTGATCACCACCTGTATCATTGTAAGGATTATACCTTGCAATTGATGCCCGTTGAAAATGATTTAAACCATGTTTTTTGTAACTTTGTAAATCCCGGCTTAATTGATCATTTAATTTGGTCTGATGATCCACTGCTTCCAATAACTCCTTAAATTTGTACCTGATATCTCTTTCTGCTTCTTTAGGAAAAAGTTGATTTAAAAAACTTCTTTCTCTTAAAAGCAAAACGCTCAAGACCAAAAGCCAAGTAAAAACTACCAGCCCAAATCCAATTACTGCCCCCACCGGATACATAAGTTACTCTTCCCAATATACCTTTTAAAGCTATTTTTTGTCAATCCAATATTAATACCAAAGCTCGTCAAGCTTGACAGGCTCAATTAATCGTGTTAGGCTCAAACGAGGCTAACTAAAGATGAGTAAACTAACTCTAGAAGAAAAAAGACTCAAAATCTTAAGAAATCAGTTATTCGGCAAAGAACCTCTTACAACTGAAAAAGTGAAAGTTGTACCTCAAGTTAAAGCTATTAACCAAATTACCAACAGTGCAAATTTAACCAGTAATAAAGAATCTACCTACCTAAGAAATGACTTATTAAGAATTTTCCTCCTGACCACGCTTGCATTGAGCCTTGAATTCATCTTATACTTTAGCTTGCAAAACAGATTAATTAGCTTTAAGTTTTAATTAATTAGTTTTTGAGGAGGGGGTGAATTTAAATAATGCAAATGTATTGTGTTAAATGCCGAGCAAAAAGAGACGCTAACGATACCGAAGAAGTAACAATGAAAAATGGAAAGAAAGCTATGAAAGGTAAGTGTTCAGTTTGTGGAACCGGCATGTACAAAATTGGCGGCGCTGCCTAAAACAGCACGTTGATTGTGAATTTTCACTATCTAAAGAACTCCCCCGCTTTTAAGTGGGGGATTTCTTTTTAAGTCCTTAAATTTAATTTATAATGTAAGTTAGATCTTTCTTAAAATATGCAAAAAATAAATAGAAAGAGTCCTTTTTCCAAAATCAAAGATGTGTTCTTTTTGATTTTAAGAATTTGTACTTTATTACTTTTTTTAGTAATTATTTATCTTTTAGTAACTTACCTAATCTTTAACCGTTTAAGATTAATTAACGAGCAAGTTGCTATTTCTGGTACTGGTTCAATGTATCCAACCTTTCCAAAAGGCCAAAACAAAAATCCAAAAGAGCAAGCTAAAGAAATAGCCGGCATTGTCGGGATGCTTCCATATCCAAATGGATTATTTATTTTTGGTAAAAATTACTTCGGCCATCAAATTGAGAAAGGTGACATCGTAACCTTTAGTAACAAAAAAACCGAGCAAATAACAAAGGAAAATTATGGCGAGGCATCAGGATTAATTAAGCGGGTGATTGCAACTGAAGGAGATGTTATTGAGTTAAAAGATGGAGTTGTATATCTTAACGGCAAACCCCAAAAAGAGCCTTACACAGCTTTACCTCATTCGACTTTTGGTGGTAAGTTTTTAAGCGATTGCCAAAAATTAAAAGTTCCTAAAGGTAAAGTCTTTGTAATGGGAGATAACCGTAAAGTTAGCGGAGACTCAAGACAAGAGATAGGACTTGTAGATTTAAAGGATATTGACTATGTCTTGCCTTATAAAAATCAATTGAACAAGTTAGATAAAAATTGGCGTGATACTAAAAATGATCTAGGTGAGAGCAGTAAGATAAAAATTAATAAGGATGAGTACTTAAAGCTTCTAAATCAAAAGCGTATTGAGGCTAACCTACAAACTTTAAGATATGAGAATAAATTAGAACTATCAGCAGAAAAAAGAGGCCAGAATATTTTAAACTACAATGACTTTTCTTTTGAAGCTACAAAAAGTGGATATACCCAACTTAGAGCAATGAACGATGTTGGTTACTCAAACATTGTTTGGAGTGAAGCCCAACTTATTGGCTACTATTCAGCAGATGAATTAATAGCAAATCTTTTTGAACAACCGAATTGGAAGAAATTCCTGCTCAGTAAAGATGCTCAGGATTTTGGATTAGCTGAGGTAGAGGGTCAATTAAACGGTTGTCCAACCCAAATTATTGTCCAACATTTTGCAGGTTATGTACCGCCCAATTATAAAAAAGAAAATATTGATTCCTGGAAAAAAGTTCTAAACTCTTTAAAAGAAATTCAACCTGACTGGCAAAAACTAAAAGATTCCGGTAAATTTTATGAACAAAATAAAGCTGATATAGATAAGATTAATGAATTAATCGCTTTGAGAATTTTACGTACTGAAGAGATTGTAAAACAAATGGAGGCAAACCAATGGCTTACCCAAGATCAGGAACAGTATCTAAAAGATGATGAGAATTTATATAATCAAATAGACTCTTTGGCAAAAAAATTAAATAAAAAATAGTTACTTAATTTTCATCTTTTGTTCTGTATTGCAAACTTTCTGCAATATGTCCTTCGGTGATATTTTCGCTTTCCGCTAAATCGGCAATCGTCCGTGATAATTTTAAAATCCGGTGGTAAGCCCGAGCAGATAAATTCATCTGGACAATTGCCATTTTTAAAAGATCTAGGGCTTCTTTAGTGACTGTACAAAATTGTTTAATTTGTAAATTATTCATTTCAGAATTAGCCAGAATGCCGACATCTTTAAATCTATCTAACTGAATCTGTCTGGCTTTTTCTACCCTTTTTCTGATAGTCTCCGAAGATTCAGAGACAATATTATCGGTAAGCTTAGTTACATCAACAGCTGGGATATCTAAATGCATATCAATTCTATCCAATAATGGACCAGAAATCTTCTTTTGATATCTGGCTATTTGCCCGGGCATACAAATACAGTTTTTATTTAACGCCCCCAAAAATCCACAAGGACAAGGGTTTTGGGCAGCTAGTAAAATAAACTGGGCAGGATAAGTTAAAGAGCCAGCAGCCCGGGAAATTATTACTTTACGGTCCTCCAAAGGTTGTCTTAAAGATTCCAAAACCTGTCTGGGAAATTCCGGTAATTCATCTAGAAAGAGTACTCCTCTATGAGCTAAAGAAACCTCTCCCGGCTTAATTGTTCCACCTCCTCCTATAATTCCCACATAACTTGCCGTATGATGAGGTGAACGGAAAGGCCGGGTTGTTAGAATTGCTTTATCAAACGGTAAATTTCCACTAACAGAATAAATCTGAGTTACTTCCAAAGCCTCATCTAGTGTCATTTTAGGTAAAATTGAGGGGAATGATCGTGCAAGCAAAGTTTTACCCGCACCTGGAGGACCTTTTAGTAAAATGTTATGCGCCCCAGATGCAGCTATTTCTAAGGCTCTTTTAGCCTGTTCCTGACCTTTAATCTGGGAAAAGTCATACTCATATATTTGATTATTTTCCAAATCTAATGGTTTTGAATGGTAAATATCAACAGTAGCTAGGCCTAATAAAAAAGCTGCAACCTCACTCAGACTATTAAATGCAAAAACATCTATTCCCTCTACTACTGCAGCTTCATCAGCATTATCTTTTGGTACAAAAATTCTTTTCAAACCAATTCTTTTAGCTAAAATGGTCAGAGGTAGAACTCCTTGTGTTCTTCTTAAACCCCCATCCAAAGATAATTCTCCAACTAGCATGGTATCATCCAAATTGTTTTCTATTTGCCCAGAGCCAATCATTAAACCTATTGCAATTGGTAAGTCAAAGATAGGTCCTTCTTTGGGAAAATCTGCTGGTGCCAAATTTACAGTAATTCTTTTTAATGGAAATTCAATATTGGAATTTTTTAATGCAGACCTAACTCTTTCTCTTGATTCTTCTATCGCCCGGTCTGCTAGTCCAACAATTGTAAAAGAAGGTAGCCCTGAGGATGCAATATCTACCTCTACAGTAACAGGTAGCGAGTTTATGCCGATATTTGCTCCAGATATGACCTTAGCCAGCATCTAAAGCCACTATATAATAATGTAACTATTAATAAAAGATACTCTTTGAATTTGAATTTAAGAAGTAACCTAGGGTATAATTAAGATGCCTAGGAAGATGGACGTTTAGGCTTGTCAACAGACAGGTCAGGAAAGTCCAGACAGCATAGAGCAGGGTGTTCTACGTAAGTAGAAACGGGTACCCTTTGATAGAACTTAGAGTAATCTAAGCGGAGTCAAAGATCAACCGCTAGTTTAGAGCAACAGTGACGAACCGAGGTCAAGCTCGGGTGAAACGGGCAATCCTCCCCGC
>DAHXOS010000007.1 GCA_027364775.1 bacterium | reverse complement strand
GGATTATGAACGCCGACTGTTCCATGACCTATGCCATGGTAGCATTGCAGTTTTGAGTCAGCGGCTTGATTTTTAAGTTGTTGATCTACATAGTCACAGAAATTTTGAGCTTGTTTCAAGTTGTTAGTTGTTATTATTAAATCCTCCATAAAACCGTGGTAGAAGCCATAAGCACAAAAAGCAGTTTTAGTCGTTAACTTAAAATTAATTCCGGAATTATAGAGTGCAAATGTATCTTTGCCTATTTGGTGGGTCAGAGCATGACAGGTTTGAGCAAAATCTTTTTGATTCTGGTAAAGGCTATCAACAGTTTCCAAGGCTGCATCAACTCCTTTCTGACGGACAATCTGCTCAAGTTTATCTGACCAACACTGTTGGATCTGAGAGGTTTTTATATTATTGCAGGAATTAATATCAATTTTGGCTATAGTTTGTTTTCTTACCATCAAAAGTGAAATCAGTAAAAAATTAATTAAAATTAAGGCTAATAAATAGGGAACCAGTCTTTTAAAACTGATTTTGTGAAATAAGGATTTATTGTTCAACAACCTTATCACATTATAGCCTTTTTAAAATAAAAGAAGTTAGTAGGATTTAGAGATCTTTACCACTTGAAGTGGCAACTATATAACCGCTAAAAGCATCATCACAACTGTAGGTATAAAATCCCACTCCGGTAGTTGGATTAAAAGCCTGATCCTTAGAGGAGTTGGCGCCTATTAAGCTATTAATAAAATCTCCTACGGAAAATTTATGTGCAACAGAATCCTGATTTTTTAGAGTTAAATTAGAACCGAGCTTAATTTTAACTACAGGCGGATTTGTTTCACACCTAGTTATATCTATAGTGTTGGTAGGTTTAGCTACGGTCATGATAAGTCTAGAGTTATTTTTAATGGACTCTGAAGTAGTAGGAAGATCTAATACCGCCCGCTCACTGGCAGAGAGCTTAGAGAGATAACCTGCCTTTTGATCTTTAGCTAAGGGTTTTTGGTCACTAACTTCAACCTTATTGGGTGTTGTACTCTTTTGCTGAATTTGTTGTTGGGGTATTTTGTTGACAGTGCTAAAGTTGTTAAGATTATTTTTATAAACTACAATAGCTAATCCAAATGCTGAAAGAGTTAATAAGACGATCACAATAAGAGCGATGTATTTCATTATTTATCTATAATTATACTTTAGGGTTTGAATGTCAAGTCTGCCCATTACGAGTCTGGTACAAAACTAAACTTAGCTTGTTCTAGCAACATAAAAAAGCTTGAGTGTATAACAAATTAAGGCCAGGTAAGCATTTTTAGCAAAGTTTAGTATTCCTCTGGTTTCTTCTTTACCCAAATGATATGTTCTTTTAAGGCTGGAAAATGATCTTTCTACACTAGTTCTTTTATTGTAAATACTTTTCTTGATACTTCTTCCTTTAGCTTTCTGTCTAAAATTTCTAAAATTGGCTTCCCATGAGTAGTTCTTCCCTCTTTTATGCCTTTTAATGGGTATTGACGCTTTAGCTTTTAAAATCTTGTTTATCCAGTTAACTAAATCTCCATCATCATATCCTTTATCAGCTAAAACATATTTAGTTTGCCTCAAGTATGGTCTTGCTTGTCTGAAGAGTTT
>DAHXOS010000013.1 GCA_027364775.1 bacterium | reverse complement strand
GGGCAAATGCTTGAAACCTTTAATGAGGTAACTAATGAAAGTTATAACCAAGCACAACCGAGAATGCCAGCAGTGGGACATATAGTTAGCAAAAGGTCTAATAGCTCCAACAGAAAAACTAAAAGAGAAAGAAAATAATTTTTCTTAACTTTAAATTAACCACTCCGTAGAGTACGGAGTGGTTTTTATGCTAAAATCAATCCACAATGCAAGATAAATTAAATCAGATAAAAAGTGATTATTTAAATCAAATTAATAAGGCTAACTCATTAAGTCAACTTGATCAGGTTTTTTTAAGGTTGTTTGGAAAAAATGGAGAGATCACCATTTTACCTAAGGACTTTCCTTCCTTAGCTAAAAATGAATTAAAAGTTATTGGTCCGCTTTTTAACTTTGTTAAACAAGAATTGGAAAAGGCGATAGATGAAAAAAGACATCAGGTTAAAGAAGCAGGGTATAAAACATTAGCAACTGAGGAGTGGAATCCGGATCAGCTTATAGAAATTAAAAAAAGACAAGGACAACTCCACCCAATCTCCGAATTTGAGAAAAAAATAGCTGATCTGTTTATTAAACTAGGTTTTCAGCAATTCGATGGGCCACAAGTAGATACGGATTTAAATAATTTTGAATTGCTTAATATCCCTCCGCAACACCCAGCTCGAGATATGTGGGATACTTTTTATATTAATTCTGGCGGTAATCAAAACAAGCTACTTTTAAGAACCCATACCTCAAATACTCAAATTCATGTGATGAAGGAATTAAAACCACCATTTAGGATGATGACAATCGGCAGATGCTTCCGCTATGAAAACCTCGATGCCCGCCATGAACATACTTTTGATCAGTTTGAGATTATCTACGTCGACCGAAAACTAAGTATGGCTAACTTACAGTATTTGTCAGAATATTTATTAAAAGGTATGTTTGTAGATGATATTTCAGTTAGGTTATCTCCAGGTTATTATCCTTTTACAGAACCTTCTGCCCATATCTTTGGAACATGTGTCTTTTGTAAAAGTAAGGGCTGCAAAATATGTGGCAATACCGGTGAACTGGAGTTAGCAGGAGCAGGAATGATCCACCCTAATGTGTTAAAGAATTGTGGTATAGATCCAGAGGAATTTTCAGGGATAGCTTGGGGTGTGGGTCCCGGGAGAATGGCTATGTTAAAGTATGATGTTTCTGACTTACGCTCCTTTAATAGTGCAGATTTAAATTTCTTGAAAGGGCTATCAAGTGAAAGTAAGTAAAGATTGGTTAAAGGAATTAATAGATTTGAAGGTACCGTTTGAAAAAGCCCAAAGGTTACTGCCCTTGCGTACTATTGCAACCAAGGAGATAACCGAAAATTTTATTGAGCTGGATATGAAAGGCTATAACCGGACTGATTTGCTTTCTTTGCGTGGTGTAGCTTATGAAGTTGCTGCAATTGTAGATTCTAAGGTTAGATTTGATGAACTTACTAGTGATCAGTATTTTTGGGTAAATAAAAGCTTAAACCACTTAGATGTAGAGATAAAAGATCCTGAACTCTGTCCGGTTTATTGCTTAGCAAAGATTGAAAATATAAAAGTTGAACAATCAAGTAGTTTGTGGGTAAAAAAATTGAACGATTCTGGTATAAGAGCTGTTAATAATATTGCCGATGTTACTAATTTAGTAATGCTGGAGTACGGTCAACCTCTACACGCATTTGATGCCGATATTGTAAAAGATCAGAAAATTATAATCAGAACCGCAGAAGAAGGAGAAAAATTAGTGACTTTAGACAATAAAACCAGAGAACTTTCTAAAAATGATCTACTTATTGCGGATGTAGAAAAAGCTTTAGGTTTAGCCGGTGTGATGGGTGGTAAGAACAGTGAGATTTCTGATTCTACAACTACCATTTTACTTGAGGCAGCTATTTTTGAACCTCGAACTTTAAGAAAAACTGCTACTAGGCTAAGTTTACAATCGGAGGCCAGTAAAAGATTCTATCATGGTTTAAGTAAAAAAAGATTGCTTCAGGCTTTTAATGCAGCAATTAGGATGTATGAGGATATGGGTGGTAAAGTTACGGCTATTACTATGAATGGTGAACTGGAAGATCTGCAGAAGAAAGTTACGCTAAGATTAAGTAAAGCTATATCTTTAATCGGGGTAGAGCTAACTGATGCTCAGGTTGAAGATTATCTAAAAAAATTAAATTTTAGCGTTTCTGATAAGGTTATCGAGGATAATGAGATTTCTTGGGTAATTATCCCCCCTTACTATAGATTAGATATAGAAATTGAAGAGGATTTAATAGAAGAAGTAGCTAGAATGTACGGTTATGAAAAAATAACACCTAAGGCTCTCCAAGGTGAAGTCGGAAAAAGGGTAGATCAAAGTTTATTTAATTTAATTAATAGTTTAAAGACTAATTTGGTGGATTTGGGTTTAATAGAAGTTCAGACTTATTCCTTCTTTTCTACAGCTGTTTTAAGCGCCCTAGGTTTTAATGATCAAACCAAAAAAAGCCTAGTTAAAATAGCCAACCCAATATCTGCAGAGACTGAATACATGAGGCTGAATATTTGGCCAAATTTACTAGAAGCTGTGGCTAAAAATTCAAAACAGGGTTTTGAGGATATTGTAATTTTTGAAGTAGGTAAAGTCTATGAGTCAAAAACCAACGGAAAGCCACTTGAAACATATAGGTTATCCCTAGCTTTAATGAACGGTAGTGATAATCCCATAGTTGAATTAAATTCTATTATGAGAAAATTAGACGGGAAATTAGACTTAGGTATAAAGTATGGGGGAGAAGTAACGGATCAGACTGCTAAAATACTTTATCACCCCAATAGAACTCAAGAATACAAAAAAAATGATCGGATGATTGGAAGCATAGCTGAGATCCACCCTAGGGTAACAAATCAATTTGGATTAGAAAAAAGAGTAGCAGTTTTAGAAATAGATTTAGATCCTCTTCTTTAACCATGCTATGCGTATCTCAAAATATTTTTCACAAAAAAGAATGCTGTCTCGTCGGGAAACAGAAAGGTATATTAAAGAATGATGGCACTTTGGCTAAACTGATAAGAAGAATGGCAGATAAGTTAAAATTGACTGTTTTGAAATTGGAAAGAGTTAGGATAGCTAATTTAAGCCTTGATGATCTAAAAAGTGGGGCATACCGGATTTTAAGCCAAAAAGAGATTGAAAAATTAAAGCGCTACGGTCACTCCGACTGAAGAGCTAAAAGTTCCTCCATTATTATCTTCTAAAGTCACAGTGATAGTATGAGATCCCTTATCTCCGGCTGGGAATTCTACACGTTGAGCAAAAGGTTCTCCAGTTTGAACATTCTTTTGGGCACCGTCTATTTGCCAGCTAACCCTTTTAACTCCGAATTGTGAATTGACTTTGGCTAAAACATCAAAAACCCTTGGGACATTAGCACCGTTGGCTATGTTTACAATGGAGATTGGACCACCGCTACTTGTACTTCCTCCTGAAAAGCCAGGGATTCCATTACAACCTTTAGCTACACCTACTAATCTGATATCTGAGGCTGTTAAAACCCAATTATCTATTCCAGATTGCCATTTATTAGCGCCTGTTGGATCATCTTCCTTAAGTAAAATTACGTCCTTATCTTCTGCGTCCTCACCGTCATTTGCAATTCTATGAGGATTTGATTTACATACCTTTTGCCTTTGATAAGCAGAGGATACACTACCTGGCTCTGTACCTTTAATAAAGTACTCTTTTCTTTGAGGAGATCCATCCTTTGGTTTACCACCCATTAAACCGTCAATATCTACATAGGAAACATTACCCGGTTGCTTAGGTGGATCTGCACTCCTATCTTTTAAAGCCCGGGCCATTATCTTCTGCCATATAGGAGAAGCTCCAGTAACACCTGAAGCAATTGCCGGATTCATTTTGGAGTTATCATTGTTACCCACCCAAACTCCCACAACTGTAGAGGAGGTATAACCGATCGCCCAATTGTCTCTTTTTTCATCGGTAGTACCGGTTTTAACTGAGACTGTTTTACCCGGGATGTTTAAAATGGAGTTTGAACCAAAAGCTATAGAACGGGCTCCGTTATCCGAAAGTATATTTGAGATTATAAATGCAATCCCTTCATCTAAAACTTTAACTCCATCAGATTCACGGTAGTTATATAAAGTCTTACCCTTAGCATCGGTAACTTTAAGAATTGAAACAGGATCTTGCCTTTTTCCCTGATTGGCAAATACTCCATAAGCCGAAGTTAATTCTAAAAGCCTTACCTCACGCCCTCCTAAAGTTAAAGACAAGCCGGCATTATCAACATTTTGTTGGGTTGGTTCCCAAGTGGAAAGACCCATTCTGTAGCCTAAATCCAAGTCATTTTTAACTCCAACTTGAGCTAACATCTTAACTGCTGGAATATTAAATGAATTACCCAAAGCATACCTAACTTGGGTAGGCCCGCGGAATTGACCATCATAGTTTACAGGAATATAATTTTGATTATTGGCACCCCCAGGAAATTCAGTTTTTACATCCATTAATACCGAAGATGCAGTATAACCTTTCTGCATTCCTAGGGCATAAGTAATCGGCTTGGTCGCAGAACCCGGTTGTCTTTCAGACAAAGCAGCGTTGACATTGGGTTCAAAGACACAATTTTCACCCTCTTTGCACCCCTCAGGTTCAGATTTAGCAAAATAGTTTTTTGAACCAACCATCGCCAAAATCTGACCATTTTTGGGATCCTCAACAATTGCTGCTGCATTACCGACCTTATAATCCTTTAGCTTATCAACCTCATCTTTAACAATTTTTTCTGCATCCTGTTGAAGTTTATAATCCAAAGTAGTAGTAACTTTTAATCCACCCCGTTCTACCATTTTATCCCCAAACTGATCTATTAATTTTTGTTTAACATAAAGCACAAAATGAGGTGCCTTAAAACCTAATTCATTTTGGGAAGTTCTATAAGTTAAGGTTTCTTTTTTAACATCTTCTGCCTGTTGCTTAGTTATATAACCATCCTCTACCATCCTCCTTAAAACTTCCGCCTGTCTGACTTTAGCAAGTTCTGGATGGGTACCATAAGGTGAATAAACAGATGGTCTTTGGGGTAAACCAGCCAAAAGTGAAGCTTCGGCTAGATTTAAATCCTTAGCGTGTTTACCAAAATAAAGATTAGCTGCTGCCTCAATCCCATAGGCTGTACCACCATAAGGAATCTCATTTAAGTACATCTCTAAAATCTTATCCTTAGAGTAAGTTCTTTCTACCTCTATTGCTAAAATTAACTCCTTAAATTTACGGACTAAACTTGTTTCATTAGACAAAAGTGCATTTTTAACCAGCTGTTGTGTTAAAGTTGAACCTCCTCCTTCAACCCTTCTATTAATTACAAAATTAACAAATGACCTCAAATAACCTATCACAGAAAAACCTGAATGTTTATAAAAGTCTTTATCTTCAATTGAAATAGTGGCTTTTTTAACTACATCAGGGATTTCATTAAGCTTTACTGGGGTTCTGTTTTGGTTTTCAAAAATATCATAAAGAAGTTCACCATTTTTATCATAAATTTTTGTTGCCTGGGCCTGATTTCTGTTGGTTAATTGATCTGGAGAGGGGATTTGGGTAAAAAAGAAAATAATAATTCCTAAAATTAATAGTAACCCTCCAATAACCC
>DAHXOS010000010.1 GCA_027364775.1 bacterium | reverse complement strand
GATTGTAGTATTTTTAAAAAATACCCAGACATTAATAGGTTCATCTGATAACTCCAGCATGATTTTAATTCCTAATTCCTAATTCTTAATTGAATATATACCCGAATATTACCCGAAGTCAATACTTTAATTTCACTCAGCATTGCCCAAAGCATCGTTAAAATTACAATATACAAAATCTACAGAATAAGGTAAGACTTTTATATTAATTTTTGTTAGAATAACGGCACTCATGAAGCAGCTAATTACCCTAATCTTTTTAGTCCTACTAACCTTAATTTTTGTACCCACAATCCAAGCTATAATTGATCCTTTAGCTACTCCTAACAATAAATTTGGGATTCATTTAATTCAGGCAACTGATTCGGAGATTACACCTGCTCAAAAGTTGGTTAACAGCAGCAACGGTGACTGGGGGTATGTCACTCTTTTAATTGAAAGCAAAGATAGAAACATTGATAAGTGGCAGGCTGTATTTAACTCCTTAAGACAAAAGCATTTAATACCAATTGTCAGACTGGCTACCCAACCTGAAGGAGCTTATTGGAAAAGGCCTTATGAAGGTGAAGAGATAGCCTGGGCAAACTTTTTGGATAATTTGGTTTGGCCAACCAAAAACAGGTACGTAATTATCTATAACGAACCAAATCAGGCTTCAGAATGGGGTAATACAGTTGACGCCAAAGATTATGCAAAAACCTTAGATAAAACCATTACTGCTTTAAAAAATAAGAATGAAGACTTTTTTGTGTTAAATGCCGGGTTTGACGCATCCGCTCCTCAAAAGCTTCCTGCCTATCAGGATGAATACTCCTTTCTGGTAACCATGAACAATGAAGTTCCAGGGATTTTTAACAAACTTGATGGCTGGGTTTCTCATTCCTATCCCAACCCCGGATTTATTAGCTCACCTGATTTAGCAGGTAGAGGAACCATCCGAACTTTTTATTGGGAAAAAGAGATTCTAAAAGAATTAGGGGTTACAAAAAAATTACCTATCTTTATTACCGAAACAGGATGGAAACACGCTGAGGGGCTTACTTATGACAAATCTTTACCAACCGCCGAAACAGTTGCAACCTATTATAAAAAAGCTTTTGATACAGCCTGGAATGATGCCAATATTGTTGCTGTCACGCCTTTTTTACTTTCCTACCAAGAAGAACCTTTTGACCATTTTTCATTTAAAAAAATTACTGGTGAGGGACAAAATCAAAAGATTTTAGGTGCTGAGTATCCTGAATATTACCCTCAATATCAAACAATAATGGGTATTAACAAAACTAAAGGCTTACCTGTCCAGGAATACAAAGCAGAGCTTGTTAAAGGATCAATTTATAAATCTATTGTCGCTAAAGAAGAATATACAATTAACCTAACCTTTAAAAACACTGGCCAAGCGATCTGGGGTGAAAATGGGCAAATCAGCTTAGTTTCCATAATTGGTGGCAATGAATTAGGCATAGAAAGTGTAAATATGGCCAAGGATAAAAAAGTCGAACCGGGCCAGGAATATACCTTTAAAATTAAAATCAATGCACCTAAAACCGGAACTTATCAGCTAGCTCTAAATTTGGCTTATGATAATCAGCAGTTTTCTTCTCCTCCTTTTCAATTTACAACCGAAGTTAAACCTACTGTGATATTAAAAATTAAATCTTCTTTAAAATGGAAGGATAACTTTGCCGGTGAATATATTTTAGATGCAATAGGAATTGTAAATCAAACCTTTAATAAATTAGTTTTAGCAAAAGATGGTACTTCGGACCAGATTGAAAGCCGTTATCTGATTCCGGATTATACATATGATTTTACCCTCCAAAAACCCTTTTATGCGCCAAAGACAATACGCCAAACCGTCTACTCAGGCGTAAATCTATTGGATTTTGGACAACTGCAGCCGGATATTCCCTCTGCGTTGCTGAAGCCTTTAGAGCTCTGGCAGTTACTCCCATTCTCAAATTAGGCTCAACTATATTCATATCAGCAGTTTCATATACCCAAGGGTAATAGTCAGCATAATTCAAACTGTTATAAAAAAGCTTCCAATCCTGTTCAGTCATCATCCTACGTCTGACTATTGAACTAGATTTTTGGTTTAGGGATTGTCTTAAAGGATGGTTTAACTGGCCCTCAAAGTAAAAAAATAAAGGCACCGATTGGGGAATTGATTTTTGATCAAAAAGAACAGCAAATACCAAATTTCCTCCCTGCATTTCTTCTCTACCTAAAGCTGTTAGTTCAGCTACATAAGAACGGGGATAATTAGCCTCCTCTATATCTCTGACTACTCTTAAAGAAAGCGTATCCTTAAATTGAAAAATGTATTCCCGATCAATTACCGGTGGTAAATCCCACTGATAAAGTAATTCAGAACCTACAGGTAATATCAATTGCTCACGGTGACCTAATTTTTGGTCAATTAATGCTTGTAGTGATAAATGAGGAGTATTTGGTAACCATTTAAGCTCTTCAGGTGAGTGATACATGTTGCCAAAGGCTATCAAATTTGTTTATTAGTAATTTAAATATTTAGTAAGATTGCTGTAATCAAGTAAAACCCTAATTAATTTATCAGTATATTAATTTTTTAATAATAGGGATTTTAGGAAATGATCCAAAATACTAGATGTTAAGATCAAAATAAAGTAAAATATTAAATAGTCCTGGTTTGCTCAGTATAATATTGTATTTTATTGAGGTTATTTAAACCTCAAAAACATGGTGGTCGTAGCTCAATGGTAGAGCATCGGTTTGTGGTACCGACGGTTGCGGGTTCAAATCCCGTCGATCACCCTTAACGAGATACTACCTTACTTCAACTCCTTGATTAGCTTGAAGGGAAGCCCTAATTCGACGGTTCTAAATTCTCCATTTGAAAAATGAGTTTTTTGGGAAAATAGAACCAGTATTACTTTTCGCTATTGAAACGTCCTTTCTTCCCATGCTTCATGAGCCTGATAAGGGTGTGGAACATTGACCACATAATACTTAACCTATTAAGTTGTAGTTAACTTTCATGTTAAAACATTTCAGCCAACGTTCTCGGGCAACTTCCTCTGAAACTTTTATATACAAAACTACTGATTCAATACCTAAATCTGATGCTAATTTTCTGACCCTGTCTCTTTTCCATCTCTTTGTCCATGAAGTTTCATGCAGTACACTTTTTCCTTGTTTGAGGTATTCTACAACTCTTTTATCGGTCTCATCAAAAATTTTCTTCCACTGTTCATGGGTAACATCATTATCACTAACTCCTTCAAAACCCATTTCAAACTTTACTTCATCAAGATTTACTCTTGGAATATTAAGCTTTTTCCGAGATAGCTTTAGATAAAGTTGTTTTTCCTGAGAACGGTAATCCGACTAAAATAAACTGTAATTGCTTTGTCATATTATTTTTTAGCAACAAAAATCATTTCTGGACTCTCATCGGTAGCAATACTTCCATCCCAGTTTCCATACACTTTTTCAACATTAAATCCAGCTTTTTCTAATGATTTAGTAATTTCTTCTCTAGTACGAAAACGTAATTCATTGCGTGACACTAATTCTTCACCATTTTTAGTAAATGTATAGTGACCTTCACTTAAAACAAACTCACCATCAACCTTTAAGAGTTTTGAGCGATAGTCAATTTCTCCTGCCACTGGATCATGAAATGTCCTATGAAAGTTTGGTGCATACCAATCTGTATTACCTTCCTGGTCTTTCTTATTCCAAGGTTGAACAGCTGGGTTACGACTTTCAAACGCTAAATACCCGCCAGATTTAAGAGCTTTATAAATAGATGCTAAAGCTTTTTGCCAACTTTCATCATCAAGGTGAAATTGCGCAACATGTCCAGTCATTATTACTAAATCAGCGTTAAATTCTGTGAGTGATTTAGCATCTCCCTGAATCCACTCTATATTTAATCCTTCGGAATTTTTGCGAGCCACTTCGAGCATCAGATTAGACGGCTCTACTCCAATCATTTGATACCCTAGATTTGCTAAATCAATAGTTAGTAATCCAGTACCGCTACCAAGGTCAACAATAATTTTTACTGAAAGATCTTTTGCTAGTTTTATATAAAACTGCTTTTCATCACCCAAAGCACAAACAGTATTGTAAATAGCTACTAAACGAGGATCATTGAATTCTGCGTAGTCTGATTCAGGAAGGTTATCTTTTATTCCATCAACTATAAAATCAGCCTTTTTCATTGGTTGTTGTTCTTCTATCGCTTTCTCTTCTTCTGGAAGCCAATTATCTTTCCAATCTTTTTCAGTATCAATTCCATATTCTTCCTTATCTCTTTTTAAACCTCTTTGAAAACCTATCTCAGCAGAAACTTCAATCCAAATCTTGAAATCATAATATTTCTCCAAAAGGTCGTGTAATGTTATGACTCCTTCAATAATGACAATTCCTCCAGGCTGTATTTCATACCAATCAGTTAGTTCTTTAGTTTTAAAATCTCTTTCTTGATACTTAGCTTCCTTATTGTCTTTTAAAGGTAATATCACTTGGTCGAGAAGCCTTTGTCTATCTGCTCCACCCATTGGATACGCAAAATCATCTAAATGAATAATGCTTACATTTTCTAATTTCTCTTTTAGATTATTAGCTAAGGTGCTCTTACCAGAACCACCTCTTCCATCGATTGCGACAATTAGAGTTACGTCAGGCTGTTTGAGATCGGTAATCTTCTTTATTAGTTCGTTTATCATGTTTAAAAAGTAACAAATATTTTCTTATTTTCAGCGTCTATACGCGCTGGCATACCATAAGGCATTGGGATTTGTGGATCAGAATGTCCGAAATCTAAATTTTGTACTACTGGAATAGACTGATTATATTTTCTAACAGTTTCTAAAATGGCCTCTCTTTGCTGCTTGCGATATTCTTCTTTCTGTTCCGTACTATTCTGTTTATTGAATGCCCAAGCTTTTGGTCTTCCAATCAAGATACCCTTAACTCTTTCTAAAACACCTCTTTCTCCTAAAGCTCTGAAAACTCGATAGACATAATCAGCCGGTGGCAATTCTTCGGATGTTTCAGCAAGTAAAATAATGTTTTCAAAATCTTCTAGTGAAGGAATTCTTCCGCCATGTCTGAATATTTCATCAATTGATTCAACACAACCACCCCAAGTTATACCTTCAACGTTTTGATTCCCATCCCATATCCAACCTGCGTTAGGTTCATAATTTCTATGTTTATTTAGATTTTCTGGATCATTCCAATCTAAACCGACATCGTTATATTCTTTACTGGCTTCAAGTTCAACTTCTCCTTCTTCAAATAATGCGAGTTTCAAATATTTGAGCGTGTATTCATGAATGTTCCCTTGCTCAGCAAATTGTGTAAATAGCGCACCACCATAATAAGAGGGTATGCCATTTAACCACAGAAAATTCATGAAATGAGTATTATCACTATAACCAAAATAGGGTTTTGGATTATTGACGAATGGCTCTGAAGGAAGATTTTTAATGTAGGTTATCTGATCATCTCCACCAAGTGAGGAAATAACCCCTTTTATCTCTTTATCTTCAAAAGCTGCTATTAGATCTTTAGTTCGCTCTTCTTTAGAAGCTCCTAATTTCTTTGTTGCTGGAAATTCTACAGGAACAAGACCAAAGACTTCTTTTAATCGTTTCTGTCCAAGCTCATAAATATTCGGCCATTTACCAGGAGCTGCAAATGATGGAGATAGAATCGCGACTTTATCGCCTTTTTGGAATTTACTTAATTTTGTCATTTTCATACTCATTTAGTATTTCTTATACTTACTTCCATATTTTACTAAATAAGCAGGTGGTTCGCTATAGTTTTATTCGGACTTTATCAAGGGCTTCATAAAAAGCGGCTATTTTGCTCGATTTACCTTTTTTCTTGATAATTTGCTGAACAAGCTTGGCATCGGCTTCGTACACCTCTTTTTTGTCCCACTCCAGTTCTTTGAGGATTTTTTTCTTATTCTTCACAAAAGATCACCTCCTTTCGTTGACTTAATCGCTTTGACATAAGGTTCATAAGGAGAACGGTGATATTTCCTTAGTTGATAGGTGAGGTTATTACAATTTCTACACAGAAAAAGAGTGTTTAGAGGACGACGATATAATGTTCCTACTCTTCGGTTGCAAGCGGGACATAAAAACCATACTCTATCCCCACCATAGTTACAATTGGACTTAGTTAACTTGATAAACTGACCATTTACCTCAATCATCATGGATGCAAATGAGGCTTGATTTAGGTAGGAGATAGATATTTTTTGACATTCCTCAACAGACAATCGTTTCATAAAATTTTTTCCGAAATCATTAAGCATTTTTATTGAATTGTTGATTTTGACCCACAAATGCCTGCTTGGATTGTACTTTTATATTTATCTGAGGTTGTTTCATCTCCTTCAAGAGAGTTAAGACTGAAATATATTGTCTGTTAGCATTATCGATCTGCTTATTCAGCTCTTTCATCATATTTATACGTAGTTGGTTATATGTAATCGTCTTATCATTATTTTGGGCCATGCAACTATAAATCCTTGCAGAATGAAGACCACGGAAATAGGCACTGATGGCCAAATCAATAAGCATAAATTCAGAGGCTGTGTTCGCTTGATGTTCTGTAATAAGTTGCTTTCGTAACTTGCGAACCTGTTTCTGATGCCAGTTGTTTACTGAGCCTTCAATAGTCTTACCGTTTACAACGCCGTTTTCCCACAGCACTTCCTGCTGTCTTTCCATAAATTTCTTGGTAGTCTCTTCATCATTTTTTCCTTCCTTTACTTTTTTGGCTAACTCTTGGAGATCCAAAAGGGTGTGATGATCATATAAATCCTGAAAACTCTCTCGAGATGTTTCAAATGCCCTAACTAGTTCATCCTTCGTTTTTGCTTTCACCATTGCATCAATCCCTAACGGATCGTTGTACATTTTGTCTATTGTGTCTAAAACTGTATCTTGTTGTTTCATAGCAATAAAAAAAACTACGCCGTTGCAAAAGCGTAGTTCTTGTGTCCAAAAACTTTATAGAGAGTAGTTATTTCCTGTATAATTGGTTCGAGGAGCTCATCGTTGAGCACCCAAAGGGGATTTTATCCAAAAACTTCATTTGAAGCTAATCTTTGTTATTATAAGTATTAAAAAATTTTTGAACTGCTCGTGCAATTAATTTATTGGTTTTAGAATCTTTTACTGCAATACGAATAAATCGGTTATGAAATTGCTTACTCATTGAGTCACAATTGCGGATATAAATATTTTCTTTTCGTAGTTCACTAACTAATACTTCAGAACTAACCTTATCGTTTAAGATCTCTGCCAATATGAAGTTTGCTTGAGAATTATAAATTTTCAAATCAGGTATTTTTTGTAAATATGACACAAGCATTTTACGTAAATTATTAGTCTTACTATATTGCCTATGATAGTAATTAGTATCTTTTAATGCTTCAATGGCTGCAATTTGTCCTATCAAGCTAACTGACCAGGGTGGAACAAATTGCATAACCTGATTTATAATTTCCTGATCTGCAACTAGATAACCAATTCTAGCTCCCGATAATGCATAAGCTTTAGACATAGATTTAATAATTGCTAAATTTGAAAAATTACAAACTTCTACCTCAAGTGATAAAGAGCTATCAATATAATCAATATATGTCTCATCTATAACAACGATTGTTTTTTTAGAGATATTTCTTAAAAAACTAACTAATTCTTTCTTTGGAATATATTGACCGGTTGGACTGTTGGGATTAACCAAAACTACCATTTTGGGGTTTTTCAATTTTATCTCTTTCAAAAGATTATCTAAATTAACTATAAAACTATTCTCTTTTCTAAGTTTAAAAAGATGCAGTTTTACATCCAGTACATGATTAAATATGTGTGAATATTCACCATACATCGGATCAAGTATTAAGACACAATCTCCTTTTTTCAAGACATTAGGAAAAAATGTAAACATAATATCCGAAGACCCTCCCGACATAAGAATGTTTTCCCTGGGAATATTTCTATAATAAGATATCATGTCTTTTAAACCATCGCTGTGAGTCGGAGGGGAAGTGCGTAATATAAATGGGAGAAACTGTTTAATCTTTTTTAGTACTTTAGGTGATGGATTGAACCAACCATCTAGAACATCAGCACTTATAATGTCGGTGTATTTTTCTAATGTTGAAAAATCTTCACCAATAGCCTGGAAAAATGCCCCTCCGTGATATGCTTGCTTCTTCATGTATGGTGAGTAATATAGTTGAATCAAAAGTAAATAGCAACCTTCACACTTTTTATTTGTGAAAAATAATACAGGTGATCAAAAGAAGTCTGTTCTATCTGGATATAAACCGCGTTCAGCCACTCACCTATAACACTATTTAATAGTTTTGGAATTGTGAAGATAATTCAAGAGATTTTTTTCTTGTTTTTCTGGATATGGATAATCTAGTTTTTTAGCTACATCTCTGGCAAATTCAGTAAATAATTCAAAAAGCTTAAAGAATGCAATCCAATTCTCTTCTATGTCTGCTCCAGCAAAAGTTTGTCTGATTTCTTCCCATGTTTTTTTATCCAAATATTTCTCAAAATATTTCCCATGAGCACCAGTGTTAACACTCCAATTATTTTGACTTCCAATATACCAACTAATCATTTTTTCAAAGTATTCAGAATGTAAGGAAGAAAACATATATTTTGCAAAAAACAAGCTTCCTCTCCAAAGATATTTGGGAACATAAGTTGAATCCCAAAAAAAATCGTTTACTAAATTTAAAAATTCCTCTTCAGTTGGTTTTTTAACTAAATGCTCTTTAAAGGTTGGTTCAGAAATATCTGTAGTAATTCCATCTTTATCAACAAGAACCTTATATCCAAAATCATAGGTTGACTCTTTAATTTCTTTATTATCAGTTATCTGAAAGTCTATTCTTAACCTACTTTCAAACATAATTAGTCTGGTAATCCAGTTATCACCAAAGCCTGTAGAACTAGGTTTTTTGGGCCATTTTACTAGTACTTTTCCAAAAGTATTTAACCAATCATCTGAATTAAATTCTTCTAAAGAAGTAACATACAACTCAACATCATAATCAGAAAAAATATCAACTTGTGCATCAGGAGAGACTCTAGAGCTAGTTAAAATAACTGCTCTAACAGATTCAGTCTTTTCAGCCCAATCTTCTAATTTCTTCAAAACTTCTTCTTCATTCATACAAAAAATTATATCAGAAGACAGAAATTGGTATAACAGACTTAAATGAAATTAGCTGAGTACAAATTGAGTTTAGCCAATCATCCTGATTGGTGTATATTTCTTTTTCTCATTATAATATCCTCATCCCATTTTGCTACAAATTCAAAGCCTAAAGACTTATATAATTTTTGGGCTTTATAATTTTTATCCCAAACATCTAAATAAATATTTTTAGCATTCTTTAAAATAGGGTGCTCAAAAGCTGATTTTATTAAAGCAGTACCTATACCTTTTCCCTGGTAATCTTCTAAAACATAAGCTCTTTGTAACTCCTTATCTTCATCTGATGTCTCAATAACATCAAAAGTTGGCTCTCCAAATTGAACATAACCTATTAACTTTCCATCTTCTTCAGCCAGCAAAATAATGTCCTTATTAAAAGCCCTGTTATAAAACTCAATTGATCTGGTGGCCTTAATTCTTTTTTCTAATTCCTCAGCAGTAAACCTATTCTTAAAGGTCTGAATATATGATTTAGTTGCCAACTCTGAAACAGCCCCTATTTCTGCTCTTGTTGCCTGTCTAATTTTCATAAAGGCTAGTATATCAAAAATGTATAATTAATTTATGTAGGGATACTTTACTCAATTATATTACTTGATTGAATTTAGACCGAAATAAAAGTATAATCTATCCAATTTAGGCTATGAATAATTCAAAATTATCAAAGGAAGATAAAAAACAAGCAGCATTAGAGAATCATGAAGAGAATGAAAGAATTCATGCTCTAGTTGTTAAAATTATTAGTTGGAGATCTGGTATTTTAGATGGAGCAATCATCCAAAAAAATAACAAGGTTACCCCAAAAGAATGGGAAGAATATAAAAAACACCTACTAAGAATCTCCAAAGTTGAAAGTCCTGAAAGAGTTAAGGAAAAACTTAACGACACCTACGAATCTATTAAAAAACGCGGTGGTTTTGAAAAGCCTTAAAGCAACCCCCTTTTTTTACCTTTTATTTTGTTTGTACAGGAACCACCTTTTACCTCCACCCTAGATTTTATTCACCCTAGCATAGGTTTTAAACAACTATGAAGGGCTAGTAAAGAATATATTAAATGATTATTTATCAGTTGTTATCTCTACAGATTTATACTCTATCAGCTGCGGATAATTTCTTAAAATCCAAAATGTGGCGATTAAACTGCCTAAACCACCTATAATCACAGAAATAGGGGCAGAAGTTAAATTGGAAAATTAGGTCTTTGGGTTAAATTACCAACAGGAGATTTTAAGTTAATTACTAAAGACATTAAATTCTGATATTTTTTGCTTTTACTTAGTAGAATCAAGTTCGGTATAAATAACCGTACGATTTGAATAAGATTGGGTATTTTGGTTAAAAGTTCCTTGACAAGTTATTAAATTTAAACGGATTTTATCTGAACTACCAAAGATGGTTGAAATAGGAAAATCACTTACCGGATAATTTTGCTTTTCAATAACCTTAAACTTAAGTTGTTTATTATCTTCACCTATTACTGTAATACTGTCTCCAGGTACAAGCTTAGTAAGATTGTAAAAAATAGCCGGTGCACCAGTACTACGATCATAATGACCGGCAATAGCTGCATTCCCTTTATCACCGATTTTATACCCTAACTTATACCAAGCAACATTATCGGCATTTTTTGGAACATCCATTTTTTTATCTTTATCTAAACCAACATATTCTATTTGGGTGTTAATTCCCAGTTTAGGGATTACCAATCTTTGAGGCTTCTCTATTATAAGTGGCTTATCCTTTGTAGTAGCTGATAAGTTCTGGGTTTTACTATTTAAAGTATTGATGGTTCCAGAAGCAGATATAGTGGAATTTTTGGTAAAGGTTATACTCAAAAATATAACTATTGGTATAACAATTAAAGAAATTAATTTAGTAAACATACCTTAAATCCAGAACAAGCAACCAGAATATATTCACAGTTGCCTGTTCTGTAACTAAACAGAGTCAAGGCTTAATTTGCCCGTCCGGTGGATGGTGCACCTTGAGGCAATAAAGGACTCATGCTTGGACTAGCGCTTACTGAAGGGTTATTTGATGTACTTGCAGATGGGCTAGGCGAAGCTATTTGAGCAAACGCAGTGCCTACTGCAATTAAAGAAAGTAGGGCAAGGGTTGATAAGCTTAAAGCTCCAAATTTTATCATCACTTTTTCACCCCCTCTAAATGATCTTTGTAGATCTAAGAGGTATTAAAGCGTTTTTCCTTAAAAATTAAATAATATAGCTGTAAGAGTTTTATAAACTAAATATCTAATGGTAATATTTGTTTGCTCCGCTTTAGAGCTTTTTGGGCTTGTAATCATTATTTAGCCGGACCAAAACGCAGTAAACTCAATGCAGTACTTTTTGTCAAGTATTTTTTTGTTTAAACTGCTTGCTCCGTTGTTACTTTGTTCTTACAATTTTTTAACTGCCTTTCCAGATAATAATCTGTATGAATTATCGGATTTTAATAGCAGTTATCTTAGTTTCGGTTTTAATATTTATTGTTAGTAAAACAGTCCGACTTGATGAGTTATGGGAGGAATTAAAAGCATTTCCGCTTCAAAACTTAGCAATCCTAATCTGCCTGTCCTTTTTAATGTCATTTTTAAAAGCTACCAGATTCTACATGCTACTACGCAGCATTAACATTAAAATTAACTTCTGGAATAATTTGAAGGCTTTTATTGCAAGCCAAGCGATATCTCCACTGCCAGGAGGTGAGACCATGCGGGGAATTTTGGTTACCAAGGAAGTTAAGGTACCTTTAATAAAAACTACTGGTCCAATTATAACCCAAGCTTTTTTGGAAATTTTTACGGCAGCAATTATTACAACCTTAGGAGGGTTTATTTTTAGAGTATTACAAATACCATCCTTTATTTTCCTAGCCATTATGCTTGTAATACTAGGTTTGTTAATTAGAAAGGATCTGGTTGATAAGATAGGCAGTTTATTTCCTGATAATAAATATTTAAATAAGTTGATTAAAAATGTTGATCAATCTCATAATTATATTAGAACAACAATCATGGGTGATAACCATAAAGTTCCGGATAAGGTTTTTATTAGTTGCCTAGGGCTTAGTATTGTAATTAATTTTTTAGGCGGTGTTTTAATTTTTCTGATTGGATCTTTTTTTAGTAGCAATTTAAATTTAATCAGGAGCATTTATACCTATAGTGCCGGCTCTGTTATCCAAGGTTTAACAACTATCTCGCCTGGAGGCTTAGGTTTTACTGAGGGTGGGATGACCGGGATACTTCTCTTATCAAACATTGAACCGGCAAAAGCAATAGGTATAATTTTAATTTACAGAGTTACTACTTTAGTTTTTAACATTGTACTTGGACTCTTATTTTTATCTTTTTTTTATGCTAAAACTTTTATTAAAGGAACTAAGGATGAGTAAATTAAGATTACACTTATTTCACATTATTTTATTGCTTCTTACTACCATCACCGTAGGATCATTATTAGTTGGTTTATTTGTTCAAACCAATACTTTATCCTTAACTTTTGATTCCTGGCTATACACTAAGCTTGTGACTATGCCCCATCCGCAAATCATAAATACTCTTCTTTATCCAATAAATCGTAATTTTATTAAAAATTTACCGTACAACATACCTACTTACCTCTATATTATGAATCTAATCTTTTTAATTTACATACTAATTTTTCAAAGATCGTATTTTAAATGGGCATTGTTTTGTATATTAGGAGGAACAATTATTACTCTTTCAATAGCTGCTATAGATTGGTTAGTATTATTTAGACAGAGGCCTTTTATTACCTTACCTACAACTTTACCTAAAAGCGAAACTGACATTATTAGACTCTTTTCATCATACCCTTCGGGACATGCCAGAGAAACAATGCTTTATAGCACTATTATTGGATATTATATCCCCCGCCTTAAGTGGGTAATGTATATTTTTGCCTTTATAGTTGGCATAAGTAGAGTTTATATTGGAGCCCATTATCCAACCGATGTAATAGCTGGTTTAATTATTGGCTATTTAGCAGCCAGAACAATATTATTTATCTCAGGTGAATTACAAATTATAATTAATAAAAGAAAAGGAGGTCAACATGCTAAAAAACCCATCCAGGAACAAAGTGACATCGTTAAAGAATAATTTTGAAACAAAAGTAGCAGTAATTTATAACCCTAACGCAGGTTTAAAAAGAAAGCTTTTGCCAAATCTTCAGGCAGTTACAGTAACACTTGAAGATATTAAAAATCTGCTTGAACAGTACCAAATTATAGCTGATTTCTTCCCCACCGAATACGCAGGACATGCAACCAAACTAGCACAAGAAATTGCTAAAAAGGGCTATAAAACAGTTATTGCAGCGGGAGGAGATGGAACAGTAGGTGAGGTAGCAAACGGTTTAGTTGGTACTAATGTAGCTTTAGGAATTTTACCTCTAGGCTCATTTATGAATATTGGTAAAATGCTGGCAATACCAATGGATCTTGAAAAAGCTGTTATGCTGCTTAAAATAGGTAGATCTAGAAAGATAGATATGGGAGTTGTTACAAAATTAAGTGGCAAAAAGTTAGAAAATCCCTTCTACTTTATAGAGAACATGGGAATTGGGGTGGAGGCAGAATTCCAACAATACTGGCTACAATTGGAAAGAGGAGATAAAACAGCTTTATTTAAATTATTTAAAAGCCTTTATGAGTGGTATGGACACCACCCTAGGATAATTATTGATAATCGTGAGGTCCATACCAAGTTAATGCTAATGACTGTCTCCAACGGTCCTTACACAGGAGCCTCAATCCCAATAGCTCCTAAAGCTAAATTAAATGATCATAAATTGACGGTAACTATTTTTAAGATGTCCAAATTTGAGTTATTCCGCTATATTTTACGTTCAATAGGCGCCGGTAAGAGATATTTTAACCGCAAAATTCTTACCTATCAGGCTAAAAAAGTACAAATTATTACAAGAACACCACGTTTAATCCACGCTGATGCTAGATTATTTGGTGAAACACCGGTTGAAATTAAAATTAAACCTAATGCCTTAAATGCTATAACCGGTTTTTCTAAACCAGGTGAGGAAGTTCTGTTGGTCAAAAGAACATATCTTGATCCCTAGATACATCCAAATAGTCAAAGTATTTTAGATCCTCTGAAGATACATGAGAAACTTTATTCTTGCTCTCTAATTCTTTTGTTAAAGGTTTAATATTTTTAAAATTTTTGGATGATAAAACAAACTTAAGAAGAATTTTGTAGGTATCTAAATCAAATCCAAAGCTACCTGTTTCTAGTTCATTACCATCTTCAGAGTAACCGCTAACCGACCAGTTATTAATAACAAATTTGTCTATTGTTTGCTGCTGTTCATTTTTTTCTTCTATTAAAATTGGCCCCTCATAGGGCCAAGATCTAAGTTTAGTTTTGGCAAAGGCTATATGCATCCTTAAGTTATAAATTTTAGGACTTTCTTTTTTGATACAAGCGCCTTTACATTTTCCCAACCTATAACCAAAGCATTCTTTACCTAAATTTTCTAAACCTAAAAGTTTTTCACACAGCTTGTACTCTTTGACCAAATAAATTAAGACATTCTTAGCCTGTTTACGATTTTTAAAAATTCCAAAAATTGTTTCAAAATCAGTTTCCGGCAATTTATCCTCTATACTTATCATCAAATAACCCTCTTTATTTACAACTCCTTTTAGAACTGTTAACTTTCTTGCTGTACGGAGCATCCTGTTGTAAAGTGGCTGCATTTTTTTAACCAACAGCGACTCCTTCAGCAAGGCACCTAACTCACCCGATGTTTTAATTGCTTCAATCCTTTTAATCTGCTGAGCAATCTTCATTTCAACTGAACTGGAGTGGTCTGCTGAAAAATGCTGAAGAACTCTTTTTTTAATATTTATACTTTTGCCTATATAAAGAGGCAGTTCGTTCTCTCCATAAAAAATATAAACCCCGGGAGTCTCAGGTAATAAATTAATTTCTTCCTCTGAAATTCCCAAAGGTAATGCCGGCCGTTTATAAAGCAAATCCAAGTTTAAACTCATCTGGTCTGCTCCAAATTGTTTAGTAGCAATTTGGTAAAACTGCCAGATAGCTTGGGCATCATCAAAAGCCCTATGACGGTTTTTGCATTTTAAATTGAACCGTTCAATCAATGCATCAAGATTATGCCTGGGCATATCAGGATAAAGTTTACGGGCTAACTTAACAGTACAAATTTGCCTTGGATTAAACTCCATATCAAAAAGTTTAAATTCATTTTTGATAAATGAATAATCAAACCTGACGTTATGGGCCACTAACACACAGTCTTTTAGAATTTCTTTAACTGTATTTTTTAATTCGTAAAATGATGGTGCACTCTCAAGGTCGGCTTTAGAAATACCGGTTAATAACTCGATCTCTTGAGGTAAATACTTTTGGGGATTTATCAAGCTTGTGAACTCTTTAACAACTTTGCCTTTTTCTACTCTTATAATCCCAATCTCAATTATTCGATCAAACCTTAGGCTAGCACCTGTTGTCTCAACATCCACAAAGCATAACTTGTCGGGCAGATTTTTCATTATGCTTTAAATTTATCCCATGTCTATTCGACTTTTATTTGGGTTTTTGCATATTAACAAACCTATTTCTAAGATTCAAGTATATGTCCTGGTTTAGGACATTTGAGACAAACTCCTTTCTTTAGAATACTGGAATGGTGACAAATAATTCAAGGATTGGTGAGGTCTTTGGGTATTGTACCAAGATAACCACTCTGTGAGTTTAAGATTAAACTCTTCTGGATA
>DAHXOS010000004.1 GCA_027364775.1 bacterium | reverse complement strand
TCGCAAGACTCACGCAGGTTCGAATCCTGCCGCCTCCGCTTAATATAACAGGTTTAGCAATCGGTCAATTTACAGATTAGGTGTATTATCCTAACCCCACCAAAACTTACTACTATTTGTGAGGATTTTCTAAAGGAAAATGCTTTTGTAAACTTTCTGACCACTTTTCCATTAAAGATTTAGGCACAATCTCGTGAAACGGTAAATATCTAGCGCATATTTTTTTAATCTCCTCATTATCTGTATTAGCTAAAACCAAGATTAAAAGTCCTGGGAAACGTATATTTGTTAAAATATTTAAGGTTTTAAATCCATCCTTCTCTGAAAACCAAAATGAATCTAATAGATCCCAATGATAAAAATGATCGTTGCCAACAGTTACTCCCTGAGTAGATAATTTATAATCTATCTCTTCAGGAGGCACAAAATTTAAAACATAGACTAAAAAACCTAAGGCAAATAGTGCTCCAATTAACATTCTTTCCCCTGCCAAAACTGCTATTAAGGAAATTAAGATTATTAATATTGCGACTGTTGTATAAAAAGACCGGTCTTTTTTTCTAAAAGGTCTGGCTGGTGCTTTCCAGGAGATTAAAGTTTTTACCAGATTATCATCATAGTACTGCTGGTAATCTTCAACAAGATTTTTTTCTGTAGGAGGAGAGGGTAACTCTTTTTGATCCAGTGGTGATTCCAGCAATTTCTCAGAATCCTGCGTTACTTTGGTTAATAAATTCTGCTTAAAAAATTCGGGCATAGACAGTTATTGATAGTTTACAATGAAATAGTTAATAGTGGCAAATGTTTTTGCAACAAGCAGTGGATAATACTAGAAATTTTTATAAAACATCCCTGCTACTCTAATATCAACTTTCCCAGCTTTGCTTCAAAGGAGTTCGTAAAGCATTGGAATGGGATAAAAAAGAAGTTTACGAGGCTGATGCAAAACGATTTATAAATATTCTAAAAGAGAAACGAAAGTTTGGGAAGAAAAAAATAAAAGCTTATGCAGCAAAAGCTATATTTTGAACAGACATTCCATAAGCCTTAGCCCATTGCGGATATACCGCTTGTAAGTTTCTTTTTAAGAAATCCTCCCCATTTGGATCTGCAATAATTACCCTTAAGTAATCAACCGTAGCTGCTTTGTCTCCAAGAGTTGATATTCCTTGATGAATTCCTGGATACTTTGCTTTTAATTGAGCTAATACCTGAGGTTCTTTTATAGCAGTAAGTATTGTCCTATAAGATGATCCAATAATTTTCCCTTGTACTTCATTAAATGATTTATATTCTCCTGATGAAGCAGGGTCAGGAGATTTACCTCTCGGTTCTGCTGTAGTTACTATACCTGGTATTTTATTTCCTTGACTGTCAACTAAAGGTTGCCCTAATAACACTCCTTCTTGATTAAACATTCCTGGATGGCTTTCTGCATATTTTTGAAGAATGGGTAGTGCTTTAGCCATACCTTCTTCGCCTAGATACAAAACAACTCTATCCCGTTGATTCATTATCTTACTAACCTCAGGCTCGTTAAGTTTAGCAACATCAGCTGTTTTAATCTGGAAACCAAGCTTTTGTAACTCAGAATCTGCATTCAATTGAGTAATTACATCTTGAAATGTACCCATCACATTCTCACCATCTGGCGAGAAATAAACCCGATACTTTGTTGATTCTCTATCTGGCTGTGTCATTTCTCCTGTTTGCTTATCGAAATAGTTTGATTCGTAATATAGCCAACCATTATCATATAAATATGGGTTGGTGTATCTTTGCTTATCCACTAAAGTGCCGTCTGGTTGTCTTACCTTTACTGTTTCCATTCCATAACTAACATTACCTTGATGATCTTGCAAAAATTGATTTCCTTCTGCTAACCATTTTCTATTTCCTGGCTCCTGTAACCAAGCTTCCACCTTTTTATGCCTAGCTGCTTTATAAGCCTCCATATCAATCCTGCCGTCAGGTAGTACTCCATAATCTACCCCTCGCTCTAAATGTGGATCTTTACCTGTTAAATGGTCATAAAAATTACCTCCATATTTAACCCAATCTCGTGTTACAGCCAAAATTCTTGAAGCATTCTCATCATTAAAGCTATTATCTGCATTTTTGAGTTGCTCTTTTAATCCGTTGGACTGAACCGCTGCTTCTTGTGTTTGAGACGCCTGATTTCTAACCTGTGCTTCCTGTCTTCTATGGAAGTTGATACCCCTAGCTTGTAAAATTGCTTCTATTCGATCTCTTGGAACTCCATTACGAACTATGTAATCAACATAATTTTGTAACGCACTGGGTTCAGTTTTTCCTCCTAATACTGATTCTGCAAGTCTATTTACATAATCTAGCGATCTATTTAATGAAGCCTCCTCTGTTTGCGGTTGAGCTTCTGTCCCTTTCTGTTCGGAATTAGCTGCTTGAGGTTGGAGGAGATCCTCTCGACGTACAGCATTAATACCTATGGACTGTAGATGCTTACCAACCTGCTCTCGTGAAACTCCTGCAGCCATAGCAGCATTAACTATCTCTTGAATATTTTTCTGCCTTTCTGCTTCAGGAAGCTCTCTCTTTCCACTGGCGCTTGATATTGCTGATAACCATCCTCTTTCTTGAGAAGCTCTAAAATTTACGCTACCATCTGCATTTTTAGGATCATCAACTCTAACAGCAGTAGGGGTGACAATTTCTCCTCCAACAATAGGGGTCTTTCGTGCTGCTTCATCATCTAAAAATTGCTGAAATGGCGATTTTGCTGCCTCTCCAGCTGCTTGGGGAGTCCCAGCAATATCTCTTAAGACTTTATCTTCGTCACCATCCTTATCAATACGGCTTATTATCTGTTGTTCTGCAACACCTAATGGCTTGATTTCCTTTTGTGGCTCAGCTGGTCTTGGAACAGCTGGTTTCTCTATTATTGGTCTGCCTTGCTCAACTGGTCTAGGTAAATCACTCATATTTATTCTTGTAATTTTAGCTCTTTATTTAATGCTTGTTTTAACACTGTATTTGCCTCGTCAACCTTATTTTGTTTTAACAAATTTCCTACGTGTTCAGTAACGGCTGATTTTATACGCTGTTCGTAATCATTGGATACTTCTATCACAACTGGTACTAACTCAGGGAAATGATCATCAAACTGTTGGACAACTTGATGGATTTGGTTTAAGCTCATTTGTGGCTTTAGGGTATCAAGGATATATCGTGCGATTTCCCTGGCTCGCTCAGCATTCATTTTTCTTGCTTTCAATCGCTCTTCGATGATTTCCAGAACTTCTTTCTCAATCTTTTTTCTATATTCTTCAGTATCCATATCAGTCCTCTAAAAAACAGTATATCAAATTATGTCCGTCTGAACTTACGACGTAAGTTCTAAAAACGATCGCAACCCCCGAAAGGGTAATAATTAGGTATGATTTCACTTCCTGAGTCTAGTTTAGGAGGTGAAATAATTTGGCGACACATAAAAAATTTACAGAAACTTAAGTCTCTAAAACCATCTGAATAACTAATGGACGCAGTAATTACAGAACAAAATTACTCCATAGAAACTAGGTGGATTTTTAAGTCTATCCTTGGTTCTATTTTAACAGTACTGATAATAACTCCATTTTTTTTATTGGGCTTTAAAGATAAAGATGGCGAGTTGAGTTTTCTTTTAATAATTTATATCGGTCTTATTCCCTTTAGCCTGGTGCTTGCTATATTACGAAAGATTACGTTTCATTATTTTATTGAGGATAAATTCTTAACACTTAAGTAAGGCATTTTATCAAAACAGCAAAAACACATACCTTATGGAGTAATCCAAAATATTTATGTCAAACAAGATTTGTTTGATAGGTTATTTGGACTAGCTTCACTAACATTAGAAAATGCTTCAGAACTTGGTATAAATAGGACCCAAGGTCAAATTAAATTGAGAGCGCAGGAGCGCACAGAAACGGTTGGATTTAGTGGAAATAATGTCAGTATCCCCAGTCTGAAAAAACAAAACGCAGAAGCCCTGAAGGGTATTGTTCTTCAAAAAATAAAAGAAAATCCAATAGAAGATAGTCAATCAGGACTCTAATCTACGCCTATTGTATAAATACTAGAACCTAAAATTTGCGGAGGAGG
>DAHXOS010000061.1 GCA_027364775.1 bacterium | reverse complement strand
GGATTTGGGTTGCATAACCCACTGCCATACCAGCTGCACCGTTAAGCAATAGATTTGGGATAACAGTGGGTAAAAGGATAGGTTCTTGGGTAGTACCGGAATAGTTATCGATAAAATCAACGGTCTCTTTATTAATATCTCTGAGCAACTCATCAGCAATACCTGATAGTCTGGCTTCGGTGTAACGCATAGCAGCCGGTGAATCACCATCAACTGACCCAAAATTTCCTTGACCATCAACCAATGGATAACGCATTGAAAAATCCTGCGCCATACGAACCATAGCATCATAAACGGCAACATCACCATGCGGATGGTAATTTTTCAAAACCTCACCTACAACAGCAGCAGATTTTTGGTATCTTGAAGTGTGGTGGATGCCTTGCTGATGCATAGCATAAACAATTCTTCTTTGGACCGGTTTTAATCCATCTCGGACATCAGGAAGCGCCCGGGCAACGATAACACTCATTGCATAATCCAAATAGGATTTTTGCATCTCTTCTGTTAAGGAAATAGGTTCAACTTTACCAATGCTTGAATGATTTGGTGTTGTAGGAGTATCAGCCATCTTTTCTAAAATTAAAAACCCTGATTGGGCCTGATTTATCTTACCAAATCTACCCCATAATTGCTACCCTCAATTTATTATAAATTGCTTCAAAAAGTTGTATTTTATTTAGCCTATAGGGTAAAAACTAATAGAAGTCTTTAAAACTAATTTATAGAGTATTTTCCTTAAATATAATTTACAAATATTTTTACCGTACCCAAAGTTATGGTATTGCTAGATTTATCTTGGAATTAACTATGAAGTAGTTTGAGTAGAGTGGTTTATAGTAGTAGTATTACATCCAGGCCAGAACAGTACCCTAAAGCTGATTACGCACTTCTCTTATATTATCCCACCCTTTAGCTAAACTTTATGCAAAAATTAGATTAAGCCAGATATAGTCTAATCTAAACAGGCTAATTCTAGACGAGAGGTTGAAAAAAATAGAGTTTCATTAGAATGTGGAGTAAGCATTGTTGTTCTCCATGCTGTTTCCAGAAGTAGTTAGGTAAGAGAAACTATTTTTTCAATAAATTGGTTAAAGTCTAATCCTGCAGCTTTAGCTGCTTTGGGCATTAAACTATTTGGAGTTAATCCTGGAATAGTATTTACTTCCAAAGCATAAATTTTACCCTTGCAGACTATGAAATCTGTTCTAGAGTAATGGCCTAAATTTAAAACTTTATGAATTTTTTCTGCAATTTTCTTTGCTTCTTTTCTTTCTTTTTCTGTTAAAGACGGTGCGTGAGGAATTTCCTTGGTTTCTCCTGAATATTTATTCTTATAATCAAACCACTTCCCTTTTGGTGGGGTGATCTCTATAACTGGTAAAGCTTTTTTATCTATAACACCAACTGTAATTTCTATCCCATTTAAATATTTTTCTACATAAATCTGATTATCTAAATTTAACAATCTAATCAAGTTTTTGTTAGTTAAACTTTTTTCATCAGTTAAGATCACAACTTCCTTTGAAGATCCACCTTTGGAATTTTTAACAACGCAAGGCAAGCCAAAAATTAAAATATCCTGAGGTTTTTTAATTAATTTCCAATCAGCAGTTAAGATTCTATTTTTATCACAAAACTTTTTAAAAGGTATTTTATAAAATCCCTGTTTAAATCCTTTAAAATCCCCTCCAATAAATTTAACTTTTTTAGAGTTCAAAAATTTTTGTAAATCTCCACCTTCCCCTTCTTCTCCATGAAGTACTGGAAAGATTACATCAAACTCTTTAATAACTTTTTCGAGAGGATCGAATCCTTTTCTAAAATCAAAAACTTTTACCGTATGTTTATTTTTTTCTAAAGCTTTTTTTACATTTTTAGCAGATATTAAAGATATTTTTCTTTCTGAAGAATTTCCTCCTGTAACTATTAATATTTTCATTTAAAAGTGTCCTTTCTAAATAAATCTATATAATCAATTTGGAATTTTGGCATATCTTCTAGGGGTAATTTATCTAAATCAAAAAATCTTGCTTCCTTAACTTCTTTTCCATCAACTTTTATTTCTCCTTTAATTACATTGCATAAAACTAGAACATCAATAACAGGTTTATGTGGGACATTCTTAATTTTTAGAACTCTTTCCATACTAACTGTTAATCCTGTTTCTTCTTTTAATTCTCTTTCTATAGATTCTTTAAAGCTCTCGTCTCTTTTTAGATATCCTCCTGGCAAAGCCCAATAATATTGATAAGTATTATTAAGTAGTAAAATCTGTTTATTTTTAGTTACAAAAGCACTGATCCCTACTATAAATTTCTCTGAGATTATATAGGAAATAATCCATCTTAACCAAACAGGTAAGACTTTGTAGATCTTATAAAGGATAATTTTCACTTGAAGAATCTTTCTACTGCTGCATTAAATTTATGGCCACGATCAAATTCATTTTGAAAAAGATTAAAAGATTTAGCACCTGGAGAAAATAAAATTACATCTCCTGATTTAGCAAAATCTTTAACGTCTTGAAGTAGTTCATCAAAGTTGTTATATGTTCCCTTAATTAAATCTTTATTTTGTATTAATTCTTTTATCTCTTCTGTTGCATCTCCCTCTAGAAAAAACACTGCTTTAGCGCCATTCTCTATAGCTTCTGCAAATTTTTCATATGGCATATTGGCATTTTGGCCACCTGCAATCAATACTGAATTAGGATAAGCGTCTAAAGCGACAGCACCTGCATCAGGCCCTGTTGCAGCTGTATCATTAATTATCTTGATATTGCCCCACTCTTTTATAACCTGCAGCCTAAAATCTACACCTTTAAATTTATTCATACTATCCAAAGCTTCTTTAGTATTTAAACCTAATTGTTTTGCTACAGCTAAAGCTGCTGCATAGTTAACTTTATTATGAAATCCTGCTAAAGTTGGCTTAAAATCATCTGGTAAATCAGCAGCTGAAAAATAGGTTAACTTCCCTTTTAATCCCTTTAAAAACTTTGGACTGTTAGTTATATGATCTGAAATATTTATAAACAGATAATCACCTGTAGTTTGATATTTAGCTATTACTCTTTTTGCTTCAGCATACTGCATCATGTTTTGATAGTAATTTAGATGATCAGGCAAAATATTGGTGATTACTGCGTATTTTGGTGATAATTTTTTAACATCCCAGCCTTCTAATTGGAAAGAAGAAATTTCTAAAACAACCAAAGTATTCTCTTTAACAAAAGGGATAATATCCAAAACTGATTTACCAATATTGCCCGCATAAACTACATTTTCCCCAGCCTCCTTTAAAGCGGTATAAATCAAGCTTGAAGTAGTAGATTTGCCTTTAGTTCCTGTGACTCCAATAACTTGAGATGGAGAGATAAAATCCAAAAGTATACCCATATCCATCTCTATTCTTTTACCTTTTAATTTAGCATATTCTAAATATTTATTTCCCGGTTTAACTCCAGGGTTTTTAATAATTAAATCAGCCCAATCAAAATCCTCTTCTTTATGTTCACCTAGGGTATAAGTAACATCTTTAAATACTTTTAATTTATCTAAAGAGACCTTTAACTCATCCGCAGTTTTTAAGTCTGTAATTCTAACCTCTGCGCCTTGGTCAACAAAAAACTTAGCAGCCCCCAAGACACCCTGGTTTACACCCAGTCCAAAGATTAGGATCTTAAATTTTTTATATTTTGCTTCAGCAAAATTCAAGCTTTGCTTAACCATTTTTTTCTAAATATTCCTTTCAATCATCTTTTTACCAGTTTCCTTGCTAGAGAATCTATATCTCCTGCTCCCATGAAAAATACTACATCCCCAGATTTTATCTCCTTATCCAGATATTCTTTCAACTCCTCAGGGTTTTTATACAAAACCTTAGGAGAGTTTATAGATTCTACTAATTGATAGCTTCTAACTAAACCTGTATCTTTTTCTCTGGAAGGATAAATATCAATAATAACTGCCTGATCAATTGGTAGATTTTTAAAAACTTTCACAAAATCATCAAAAAGGGCTTTGGTTCTGGAAAACATATGTGGCTCAAATATTAATTTTAATGTTTTATCAGGAAATTTTTCCCTGGCTGCCTGAATAGTAGTTTTGATCTCTGTTGGGTGGTGGCCAAAATCAGAAAAAAACTCTGCCCCATTAGATTTCCCTAAATACTCAAACCTTCTGCCTATGCCAGAAAAACCTTCCAAGCTTTTTCTAATTTTTTGAGGATCAATCTCTAAAGCCAGTCCTAATTGAAACACAGCTGAGGCATTTAAGAGGTTGTGCTTACCTGGAATTCTAAGCTTTAAATTAAGTTCATTTTTTGAGTAATCAACAACTGTTACAGATGAGTGTTTCATAACAGTTTTAATGACTTCAGCAACAGCAAGATCTGATAAATTAGCAATAATTAAAGATTTAGTCTGAAGCAAAAATTTGTAAAAACTATCTTTATAAGAGGCAAAATCCTTAAAGTACTCAGGGTGGTCCATCTCAATATTAGTGACAATACTAATATCAGGATAGGAAACTAAAAAATTATCATTAAATTCATCAGCTTCGGTAATAAAGAACTTACTTTCCCCTACTCTATAGTTTTTACCTGAGTTTGGAAGTATTGCTCCTAATTCTGCAGTGGGATCTAAAGCGGTATCTTCAAGTAACTTTATAGCCATGGCAGTAGTTGTAGATTTACCATGGGTACCGCAAACTGCAATAACAAACTTATTTTTTTCTAAATACTTACCCATAAATTCTTGCCAGGTTAATACCTCTATCCCCCGCTCTTTTGCTATTTTTACTTCCTCATTATTAGGATCAAGTGATAAAACAGCAGGCGTTAAAGCTAAAATATCTATATTTTTCAGGTGATCTGCAGAATGCCCGGAAAATAACAAATCTTCTGAAAAATCTGTAGTAAACTCATTATGTGGAATTTTGTCACAACCTGTGATTTTATACCCCTGAGATTGGGCAATATGTGCAACCGCAGATATTCCTGACCCTGCTACTCCTAAAAAATGTACATTTTTCATTTGAATAAATCTTACCACTAACTGCTATTTTTTGAGATACTATTGATTTTTAAAATAAAGTATTTTTTAAATTTACTTTATTTGATATTTGCAAATTATATATAGAAATGGTTCTTATATCAACTATAGGATAATTTTAGAACTTAAGATATTAAATATCTAGGGTTGCCATTTTGGCATGGGTTTGGATAAACCTTTTTCTGGGTGGAACTTCATCTCCCATTAACATGGTAAATATCTCATCTGCAGCTTGGGCATCCTCAACAGTTACCTGTTTTAAGACTCTATTTTCAGGGTTCATGGTAGTTTCCCAAAGCTGATCAGGATTCATTTCTCCTAAACCTTTATATCTTTGAATAACAAGTCCCGGGACTTTTTTATCCTTGGTAACTACTTCTGAAATGGATACTTCAGGACCCTCCTCACCGGTTGTAGGTAAAGCCACGTCATCTGTAACCTTAGTAACTGCTGCAACCGGAACTTTAAGCTGTTTTAATACTTTATCCCTTTCTTCATCAGAATAGGCATAGAGAATCTCCTTACCTTTTTGGACTTTATAAAGTGGAGGTTGGGCAATATAGATATAGCCTCTGCTTAACATCTCTGGTAAATATCTAAAAAAGAAGGTTAATAAAAGAGTTCTAATATGGGATCCATCAACGTCTGCGTCAGTCATTAAAATAACCCTGTGGTATCTGACCTTATCATAAGATACTGTATCCCCTATACCTGTACCTAAGGCTATAACTAGAGCTTTAATCTCTTCAAATCCCAAAATCTTATCTAATCTTGCCCTTTCAGTGTTTAAGATCTTACCCTTAAGAGGCAAAATAGCCTGTGATTTTCTATCCCTGCCCTGTTTTGCGCTCCCACCTGCAGAATCGCCCTCAACAATATATAACTCTGAATGAGCAGGGTCTTTTTCTTGACAGTCTGCTAATTTTCCAGGCAACGTCATACCCTCTAAAGCCCCCTTTCTTAAAACCGCATCCTTGGCAGCCCTAGCAGCCATTCTAGCTCTTGCTGCCATTAAGACTTTCTCTATAATCCTTTGACCTTCTCTAGGATTTTCTTCAAAAAAAGTATCTAGGCCTTCTTTAGTTATAGAAGACACAATAGGTGCAACTTCTGCATTTCCTAATTTGTCCTTTGTTTGAGATTCAAATTGTAACTGTTCAGAATCCATTTTAATTGCTACAACTGCTGTTAAACCCTCTAAAGTATCATCACCGGTAAGATTCTCATTTTTCTCTTTTAAATAGCCCTGCTTTCTGGCGTAGTCATTAATTGCGCGAGTTAAAGCTGTTTTAAAACCTGTAAGGTGAGTACCGCCATCCTGAGTGGATTGAACGTTTGCATAAGATTCTATATTTTGATTAAATGAATCTGTATATTGGATTGCCACCTCAACAT
>DAHXOS010000069.1 GCA_027364775.1 bacterium | reverse complement strand
AATTTAAAGTAATCTTAAACTGAACCTTCTGGTCCGGAGAGCAAGATTCGAACTTGCGTAGGCTAAGCCGCCAGATTTACAGTCTGGTGTGATTGACCACTCCACCATCTCCGGTAATGGACCATAGTATACCAATTTAAGAGGTAATATTCTACCTTGCGCGGTGTCTTCTTTTGACTTTAAGTTGGGCTACAGCTTTTTCTAAAATTGCCAAGGTTTCTGCATATTCTTCATCTGATAATTTTTCCTCCAAAGCTTCTTCAGCCCGTTTTTTGGCTGCTTCAACTTCTTTTTCATCAATATCAACAGCATTAACAGCCAAGTCTGTTAAAATTGTTACAACATTATCTGCAACCTGCATAAAACCACCACCCATTGCTAAATGGTCTGTTTTACCAGATTTTTGAATTTTTAATTCACCGGGGATAATTCTACTCATTAAATTAGTATGATAGGGAAGTATAACTAGCTCTCCCCCTACAGATGGAACTGTAACCATATTTACCTCTCCATCAAAGATTAACTTTTCCGGAGTAACAATTTTTAAATGCAATTCTGACATTGATAAGTATTATACACACTTAGGGAAGGATAATCTCTAACTTAGCTGCTTCGGGCCTTAATTTTTCAACAGTTTCCCTAATTTTATGAAATCTTTTATGGTCTGGTACCCCTAAATCAGCTAAAAACCAATCATCAACTTTAAATCTACTACCATTTCCAGAAATATCTGTATAACCTTTAAAGGGATTTAATCTTACAGCTTGCTCTTGGTGATCTCCATTTAGCCTAAAGTGTTTTCCATGATATAATTTCAGTGTTAATTCTAACCAGCTACCAAATCTCTTAAAACCTTTTATTTCCTCTTCCTGAGGAGCCACATAATTATAATTTGCATGATCTAGCTTTCCTTCTTTCCAAAGATCAAAGTATCCACAACCTCCATGCTCAGCACTATGAGTCCCGGGGGTAAATCCAAATTTAGCAACAAGTTCTGTCGCTCTAAGTAATCCAATTACATCTCCACCGGTAATTAAAGCCTGAACTGCATTTATTCCCCCAAATACTCTTGGTCCATACATTTCACGGTCAGGATAATCATCAAACCTTCCATCACCACATTCTAAGGCTGAATTTCTTTGAACTTTTACCAGTTTAATATCAGAATCATAAACTGGCCTAACATCCCAGCCATGTTGTTCAAAATATTTGGTTGTACTAATGGGATTAAATCCGGTAAAAACTTCTAACCTTCTACTCATAAAATTAATAAACACGCTTTAACAACGCACAAAGGTATATTTTAACACTAGCGGTATGATTTGTCATTTTAAATCCCTGATTTTAGGTGTATAATTTTTGGCTATGTCTGAAAATAATTTTAAAGAAGTAAAAAGCTTTGTTTTAAAAAATATCGTACCAGCTAAAAAAGGTACTATTTGTGTTGATGGTAGATACGCTCCTAAATATTCAGGAATGATGGCGCGCCCAGGTGGAAATTTTAGAGAAATTATGACACTTCTTGCTCTAAGAAAAAAATTAAAATTAACTGTGGGTCAGGTGGTAGATTTAGCAGTTTCTGCTGTTGAAAATATGGGTGTCACTTTTAATATGCATACAGATTCTCATGCTGATCCTAAAGATTTAACTTCTATAGGGTGTGGACATATAGCCAAAGCTGAAAATCCTGAAACAGCTGCTATGTATGGAGTAAAAGCTAGTGATGTTAAACAGGCTTTAATTTATTTAAGAATAAAATTAGAGGGTAGAAAATACTTTAACATGGTAAATCTAGAAGGGGAGCATAAGGAAAAAGGAGTGTTAGTTATTACAGGGTCTAAAAAAACAGTTAATCATTTTAATCCTAGATCAAAGGAAATGTATTTTGTATTTGATCAAAAAAGGGATGAGGAATTTACTAAAGAGTTTTATAAAAATTTAGAGATTAACGGAGTAAGTTTTGAGGAATTTAAAAAGATCTCTAATGACCAACTTACAGCTACCTTAAGAAATCTGGCAAAAGGCTTACCTATCTATGAAATTAATGCTGATATAAAGGATCCAGAGATTAAATTTGTAGGACAAGTTTCTTAAAATCTTACCTGGAAAATTTAGAGGCAGCTTCCAACCCAGCTTTTAGAAAGTTACTTTAAATCTTCTAAACTACCAATCATGTAAAAGTCCTGCTCAGATCTTTTATCATGCTTACCCTCTAGAATCTCTTTAAATAATTTTACTGTATCTTTTAGAGCCACATATTTACCTTTTCTACCTGTAAATGTTTCTCCCACAAAGAAAGGCTGGGTTAAAGCCCTTTGAATCTTTCTAGCTCTAGCTACAGTTAATTTATCCTCATCTGATAGCTCTTCCATACCTAAAATAGCTATAATATCCTGTAATTCTTTATATCTTTGTAGTACCTGTTGAACCTGGGTGGCTACCTGATAATGATCATCACCAACAATCGGAGGATCAAGAGCCCTGGAAGAAGAAGAAAGTGGATCAACAGCAGGAAAGAGTGCCTGTTCTGCTAAAGATCTTTCTAAGGCAATAGTAGAATCCAGATGAGCAAAGGTTGTAGCAGGAGCCGGATCTGTATAATCATCTGCAGGCACATAAACTGCCTGAACTGAGGTAATAGAACCCTTTTTAGTAGAGGTAATTCTCTCCTGTAAAGCACCCATCTCTGTAGCTAAAGTTGGCTGGTAACCCACAGCAGATGGAATTCTTCCTAAAAGTGCTGATACTTCTGATCCTGCTTGAGTAAACCTGAAAATATTATCAATAAATAATAAAACATCTTTGCCCTGACCATCTCTAAATTCTTCTGCCATGGTTAAAGCAGACAGAGCTACTCTTTGCCTGGCTCCAGGCGGTTCATTCATCTGACCAAAAACCATAGCTGTTTTTTTTATAACTCCTGAGCCTTTCATCTCCTCATATAAATCATTACCCTCCCTGGTCCGTTCACCAACTCCAGCAAATACAGAATAACCGCCATGCTCTGCTGCAATGTTTCTAATTAATTCTTGAATTAAAACTGTTTTACCAACTCCAGCTCCACCAAATAATCCAACTTTTCCACCTTTAATAAATGGTGCTAGTAAATCTATAACTTTGATACCTGTTTCAAAAACTTCAGAAGTTGTAGATTGTTCTTCAAATGAGGGGGCTAACCTATAAATTGGAGATCTTTTTTTAGTTTTAGGAGGTGCCAAATTGTCTACAGCTTCTCCTAAAACATTAAAAATCCTGCCTAAAACTTCATCACCTACAGGCACAGAAATAGGGGCATTAGTATTTTCTACCAAAGTACCTCTTTTTAAGCCATCTGTAGAACCCATGGCTACAGCCCTGACAATACCTTCACCTAAGTGAGTTTGTGTCTCCAGCACCAGTTTACCGGTTACCGCTTGTACGTTGCTGTTTTTTGAACTTTCCGATTTCTGATTTCCGATACCTGATAACCAATCTATGGTTAAAGCATCATAAACTTTTGGTAAATTCTGCTCCTCAAACTGAACATCTACAACCGGACCAATCACTTGTAATACTTTTCCTTGTGTTTTTGCCATATTTTTAATTCATTGCTGCAGCTGCAGTGGTTATCTCCAATAGTTCTTTAGTGATTGCGTCTTGACGTGTCTGATTATACTGAAGCTGAAGTTCTTCTACAAGCTCCTTTGCATTGTCTGTAGCATTTTGCATCGCCATCATTCTGGCTGAATGCTCAGAAGCCTTAGTTTCCAATAGCGCCTGATAAATTTTAACATCAATATAGTGGAGCAAAGCATACTCTAATAAGTCCGTCATTGAAGGCTCAAAGAGGAATTCGTTGTTTACTAGGCCATTAGATCGTTTATTGGTTTTTACAATATCTGCTTTAAGGTCTTCCTCTATCAATTCTACCATCTTAGGATCAACTGGCAAAATATTAACTATTTTTGGTTCTTGTCTTAATGTAGAAACAAAGTGGGAATAGGCAATATAAACCTCTTTTAAATCCTGGGCTAAAAATCCATTTACTACCAATTGTGCCAATTGGGCACCTCTTCTAAAAGTTACTAAATCATGATTTTCAAAATCAGCAGAGAGCTCTTTACCAAGTTTCATTACAAATTGTCTGCCTTTTTTACCAACAGTAAAAAAGACATAATTGTCATTCCCACGGACGTGTGAATCTCTTTTAATAAATTCTTGATTTAACCCGGAAGAATGATTTGAACTAGCTAAAAATTGTAGTAAGCCTCTGAAAAGGTTAGTATTTAATGCCCCTGATAAACCTTTATCTGAAGTAACTAAAATAATACCTATTTTTTTACCGTCATTTTCTCTCATTAATTGGTGCGCTGCAGGATCAGTATTTTTTATTAACCTAAATAATACTTGGGTTAAATCTGCAGAGTATGGTCTGCCTGCTAAAGCCTGGTTTTGAGCTTTTCTCATTTTGGTTGCAGAGATCATCTGCATGGCTTTTGTAATTTGTGCTGTATTCTTGACTGACTTTATCCGGCGTTTTAATTCACGTGTACTTGGCATAATCTGGTTAATAAATCCTTAAATCAGATTTATTTATTAATTTTACTAAATGATTTGATAAACTCCTTTGTAAATTTTTCAAGTTGGGAAGTGAGTTTTTCATCCAAAACCTTTTTATCTGCAATCTCTGCCATTAATTTTTTCTCCCTTAAAGACAATGCTTTAAGATATTGAATTTCAAACTCCCTAGCTTTTTCTACTGGAAATTCATCCAAATACCCATTGGTTGCAGCATATAAAATAACTACCTGATCTTCTAAGGCTACGGGGGAGAAAGGAGGCTGTTTTAATATTTCTGTAATTCTTTTGCCTCTTTCAATCTGAGACCTGGTTTGAGGATCTAAATCAGAGGAAAATTGGGCAAATGCCTGTAATGCTCTAAATTGAGCTAAATCTAACTTTAATCTACCTGCAACAGACTTCATGGCTTTGGTTTGGGCTGCACCACCAACCCTGGAAACAGATAATCCAACATTCACAGCCGGTCTAACTCCAGCAAAGAATAAATCACCTTCAAGGTAAATTTGGCCATCTGTAATAGAAATCACATTAGTAGGAATATAAGCAGATACATCACCGGCCTGAGTTTCAATAACTGGCAATGCAGTTAAGGAACCACCACCATAATCTTCATTTAATCTAGCAGATCTTTCTAAAAGCCTTGAGTGTAGATAAAAAACATCTCCAGGATAAGCTTCTCTCCCTGATGGTCTTCTTAAAAGCAAAGACATTTGTCTGTAGGCATTGGCGTGTTTTGAGAGATCATCATAGATAATAAGTGCATCTTTTCCCTGATCCATAAAATATTCACCAATTGTGGTACCGGAATAAGGGGCTAACCATTGCATAGTAGCAGGATCAGAAGCCGTAGCAGAGACTATAATTGTATGCTCCATAGCTCCTGTTTGCTCAAGTTTAGCCACAATTTGTGCAACTTTAGAGGTTTTTTGACCTATAGCTACATAAATACATATAACATCTTTTTGATTGATAATAGTATCTATTGCAATGGTAGTCTTACCGGTGTTTCTGTCGCCAATAATTAACTCTCTTTGGCCACGTCCAATTGGGATTAAGGCATCTATAGCTTTAATACCCGTTTGTAAAGGCACTGAAACTGATTTTCGGGTAATAACACCAGGAGCAATTTTTTCAACAGGATACTTCTTAGTAGATTTAATTGGACCTTTACCATCAATGGGTAAACCCAAAGCATTAACAACCCTGCCTACAACTGCCTCACCCACTGGAACTTGTAAAATTTGGCCTGTGGTTTTAACTGTGTCTCCTTCTTTAAGATAGGTAAAGTCCCCAAGTAACACTGCTCCAATATTGTAAGCTTCCAAATTTAAAGCAATTCCAAAAAGTCCGTTACCAAAGTCTAGAAGTTCTGAGGCCTGAACCTCAGATAGTCCTTCAATTCTGGCAATACCATCACCAACTTCGGTAACAGTACCCACATTCTCTTTAACCGCTTTAGTTTTTAAACTATCTAATTGCTTTTCTATATCCTTTAATACGTCATTCATGCTTAATATTATGTAGTATGTATTACGGGTTTTTTAAGCTTACCCGTAATATTTACTATATGTTACCAGTAATTTTCTTCCTTACTTGTTCTATCTTTCTAGAAACTGAGTGATCCAAGACAGTATCGCCAATTTTAACTTTAACTCCACCTAAAAGTGAAGGGTCTACTTTAAATTCAGAATTAAGAATTAAAAAGGATGAATTAAGTGGTTTAATAATCTTATTTATCTCTACATCAGACAGTTTAACAGGAGATTCAATAATAGCTGTATGTTCTGCAACCACTCTTTTTATACCTTTTAAATATTCAGAGAGTGCAAAAATTGCCTGGTTTGAAGGTAATTTTTTAAAACCGGTTACAAAAATTGTAACTTTTTTAATGTTCAATTTGCCTTTCTCAAAGCTTTGGGTAACAGCCAAATTTACTAATTTTAATAACCTTTTATTTTTTGTCATGTTTTATTGTAACTTCTCAACTTTGCTCAAAAAATATTTGTTCGGGAAGTGAAATAACTCGAATACTACTTTAGCTCCTTTACTGATTGTTCAACTAATTTTTTTTGATCTTTAGAAGTTAAAACTTTACCTGTGACTTTTTGTAAAGAAATTGCTACTAAATTGGCTAAGTCTTCTCTTAATTCCTGTTGCATGGTTTCCCGGTCCTGCTTAATCTGGTCTCTACTTTTTTTTAACATCTCCTCAATATCTGTAGCTGCTTTAATTTGTGAATCCTCAATAATCTGGTTTGCAGATTTAGTAGCATCTTCCAAAATTCTTTGAGCTTCTTTAGCTGCCTTTTCCAAAGCTGCCTCTTTTTCTTCCTCTGTTTCAGCTAATTTTTTCTCTATCTCCTCCGAATTCTTAATAGATTGAGCAATCATGGCTTTTCTGTCATCCAAAACCTTTAAAATTGGCTTATAAAGCACCCTCTTTAAAATATAAAGCAGCACTAAGAAGTTAACTACCTGTGCGATAAGTAAAAGTGGTTCAACACCAAATTGTTTTAAAATTATATCCATACATTTTAAGATACAAGTTACATTTAATAAGTAATTTAGTAATTAAATATTGTTGGTATCTTGGTTACTGTTTCTAGGTAATTATTTTATGAATGCGATAACTAAAGCATAAATTGCAATAGCCTCTGCAAAAGCCATACCTAAAAGCATTGCAGGCAAAATTTTGCTCTGAGCTTCTGGATTTCTGCCGATTGCTTCCATTGCTTTTGCACCAATTAAACCGATACCGATAGCCGGACCCAAGGCTCCTACTCCGATAGCGATTGCTGATGGTAGATTCTCCATTATCTTTTCTCCTTTCTTTATGAAATCAGAAATACAAATTTAATGCTCATTTCCATGCTTCTCTGATAAAAGCGTCATAAAAACCAATGTTAACATCATAAACACTGCTGCTTGAACAAATCCCACAATTATTTCTAAGAAATAAAAAGGCAGAGGTACCAAAAAAGCAGTAAATTTTGATATTCCTGATACTGTTGCCAATACTACCTCACCGGCAAATATATTACCAAAAAGCCTAAAAGAAAGCGAGACTACCTTTGTAATCTCGGAAACTAGTTCTAAAAAACCTACAAATAAAAAGATTGGGTTTAGTGAAAACCATTTTTTAAGATAATCTTTTAACCCTAAATATCTTAAAGCAAAGATGTGGGTAACAATAGCAGAGATCAAGGCTAAAGCCAGGGTCATATTCAAATCCGAGTTTATAGACCTAAAAAGCGGTATTAAAACCTCTTTTCCATCCTTAATTTCCTTAACCCCTATAGTTGAAAATCCAGGTAACAACCCCATCCAATTAGCTGTAATAATAAATAAAAAGAAAGTTGTTACCCAAGGGAAAAAAACTTTAGCTTTATTATGAGCTAAATCCTCCACTGTAGTGTAGGCAGTATCAATTACTATTTCAAATAAGCTTTGGAATCTTGAGGATGGCAAAAGCTTTGCACTTCTGCCTACTAAAAACCCAACTACTATTAAAAATAAAGTCACCATCCAAGATACCAGTAGAGTATTAGTTACAGGCAAAACACCAATATAAGTTAGCACTTCAGGCTTTAAAACAATTTCTTGTTTCATAAATCTTTTGTATTTTAAAGGATAGCTGGTTTTTTAAGCAATAAGAAGATTAACTTTTCCCCGATTTCATTATAATTTGCCTATTCCTAAAAAGTTCTGATTCGTAAAGTTGAGCAACAGTATTCATCTGAAAAAATTCTTCATCTGACATAGGACTCAAAATAGCCCTCTTAGCTTTTTTATAAATTTCTAAAGCCCTTTGATCATTCGGATCTAAAAATTTTGTTCTTACTGCATTAAATAATTGTCTTGAAATACCAGAATCTGCTAAATGACCTCTTAAGGAAGGATCAATTTTTTCTAAATACCTTAGTAACGGTTGTGCGGTTTCCCAAGCAGTAGCATCACCAAGATTTCCATTTCTAACTTTGTCAATTACATTTTTAAATCTATTTGAATCACCTAATAAGAACTCTGCTGTTCTATCAGTCATAAAATACTCTTGGGTAGTTTTAAGTTGATCTTAACAGACAGTTTTGTCATTGACAATAGCCTTTTTTTTGGCAGAAACTAACATTTGCTTAGAGATGTATAATCAGAGTATGACTACTGATGAGAAAGTTAAATTAATTACCAAAAATCTGGAAGAAATTCTAACTGAAAAGGAATTAAAAGAACTTTTAGAAAAAGGAACCCATTTAAAACATTATATTGGTTTTGAAATTTCCGGTAAGGTTCATCTAGGCCAAGGCCTTTTTACAATGCAAATTATTAGTGACTTACAAAAAGCAGGAGTAGAAACTACGATTTTACTGGCAGATTGGCATACCTGGTTAAATAAAAAATTAGATGGCACTTTAGAAACAGCCAGAAGAATGGCCAGAGAATACTTTGAAGAGGCAATGAAGGCTGCAGCCCTTTGTGCTGGTGCAGATCCGGATAAGATTGAGTTTGTTTTAGGTAGTGAGTTATATGAAAAATTAAACCAGCATTACTGGTCTAATGTCATAAAAGTATCTAAAGCCACAACAGTTGCCAGGATGATCCGCTCAACTACTATTATGGGCAGAAAAGAAAGTGAACTTTCTGATGCTGCAATGTTAATTTACCCTGCTATGCAGGCAGCAGATATTTTTTCAATGAGTATTAATTTAGCCCATGCTGGTACAGACCAAAGGAATGTTCATGTTGTAGCTAGAGAGTGTTCAGAAGAGTTAGGTTTTTCAAAACCAATTGCTTTGCATCATCATTTATTAAAAGGGTTATTAAAGCCGGATATTTGGCCAATCCCTGAGGACAACCGTGATGATGCTATCTTGGCAATGAAGATGAGTAAATCCAAACCTGATAGTGCAGTATTTATTACCGATTCTCCTGATGAGATCAGAAGAAAGGTTAATAATGCTTTTGCTCCTGAGGGTGAGATAACCTATAACCCAATTTTAGACTGGGCCAAACACCTGATTTTTTATGATGAAGGGTCATCTTTTACGGTGGTTAGACCGGAAAAATGGGGTGGAAATTTAAATTACACCTCTTACGAACACTTAGAAAAAGATTATGCTGAAAAAAAATTGCATCCACAGGACTTAAAAGTTTCAGTGGCAGAATGGTTAATAGCAAAGTTAGAACCTGCCAGAAAGTATTTTGAAGATCCAAAAAGAAAAGCAGCCTTAGAAGAGATCAGCAACTTAACTACAAAATAGCAGCAAGTACTAAGGCTGATACAGCTCCAGCTATAAAAAATCTTTTTGAACCTTTAGGAAAAATCCCTAAAAATTTTTTAAATGGTGGTTTTTCTCTTTCCATAGTGCATATTTTAATACATTTTTGTAAAATATATGTATGGACAAGGTAGGTAAAAAATACAGGTGGTTTTGGGTAACATTGGCAGTTATTGGCTCTGTTGCTTTAATAACCTTCTCTTTACTCCCATACTTTATCTAATAAATTGGTGTAAAATCCACTTATGGATTTAACAACACCTTTATCCGAGCTTCCCGGGATTGGCCCTTCATTATCTTATAGATTAAAGAAACTAGAACTTAATATTGTAGAAGATCTGATTATGAATTTTCCTTTTAGATATGATGATTTTTCAAATGTCACTAATGCTTTGGAGGCAAAAGAAGGTGAAGCTGTAACCTTAACTGGTGAGATTTGGTCCATTAAAAATGTCTATACCAGATCAAGAAAGATTATTACCCAAGCAATTTTTAATGATGGTTCCTCACCAATAGAATTAACCTGGTTTAACCAATCCTGGCTTACTAAACAGATTAATGTGGGTGACAAATTGCAAATTTCTGGAAAGGTGGCCAAATATAAAAATAAACTATCTATAGTAAACCCAAGATGGGAAAAAATTCATAATACCTCATTTATAAATCACAATTCTCTTCATACGGGCAGGTTAATTCCAATTTACTCAGAAACCATGGGATTAACTTCTAAATGGATACGTGCTAAAGTTGCAGATATATTACCTAAAGTTAAAGATAAAATAGAAGATCCTCTACCGGACAATATCCGCAAAAAGATGCTACCTTTAACAGATGCTATTCAAAAAATTCATTTCCCAGAAAATTACCAGGAGGTTGTTCAGGCTAAGGAGAGGTTAGGATTTGATGAACTATTCTTTGTTCAACTGGCTACCCAAAAATTAAGACAAGAATGGAGAAATAAACCCGCAATAGAACGAATAACAATTGACAATTTACAATTAATGAATTTTATTAATAATTTACCTTATAAGTTAACCAATGCACAACAAAGAGTGATTAGTGAAGTTGTTAAAGATTTAAATTCAAATCACCCTATGAACAGATTGGTACAGGGAGAGGTGGGTTCAGGAAAAACTGTTGTTGCAGCAATAATAGCTTATTTAGTTTACCTTGCAGGTTATAAAACCTACTATATGGCTCCTACAGAGATTTTAGCTTTTCAACACTACTCTACATTAACAAAACTATTAGAACCATATGGTATAAAAGTTGGTTTATATACTGGATCTAAAAAATTTACAAAGAATAAAGATCTTAAATTTAATCTCCTAAATCCTAAATCGCAACCTGACATAATAGTTGGGACTCATGCCTTACTTTCAGCTAAATTAGAGATCTCAAACATAGGCTTAATTATAGTTGATGAACAGCAAAGGTTTGGAGTTGCACAAAGAAGCTTATTACGTTCTAAGGCTAAAGTACCACACTTTTTAACCATGACCGCCACTCCTATTCCTAGAACTGTAGCTTTAACAGTATATGGAGACTTGGATTTATCTATTATTGATGAGTTACCAAAAGGCAGAAGACAGATTAAAACTTATTTTGTACCCAATAAAAAAAGACGCGATGCCTATGAATTTATCAGAAAACAAGTTAAGAAAAATGGTGACCAGGTTTATTTAATTACCCCTTTAATTGATGAATCTGAAACACAATTATCTGCCAAAGCTGCAACTGTAGAATTTGAAAAGCTAAGTACTAAAGTTTTTCCTGATTTAAGGTTAGGTTTACTTCATGGAAGATTGAAATCCAAAGAAAAGGAAGAGGTTTTAAATAAATTTAAGGATCATCAAATTGATATTTTAGTTTCCACCTCAGTAGTAGAAGTAGGGGTGGATGTACCAAATGCTACAATTATGATTATAGAGAGCGCAGAAAGATTTGGGCTTGCACAACTTCATCAATTAAGAGGTCGGGTAGGTAGGGGAGAGAAACAATCTTATTGTTTCCTTTTTGCTGAGGCAGAGATATCTGGAAATGTGAATAGATTAAGAAATTTAGAGAAAATAGATAATGGATTAGAACTAGCAGAATTAGATTTAAAAATTAGGGGTTCAGGTGAAATATTTGGAATTAGACAATCAGGCAGATTAGAATTTAAAATTGCCTCATTTTCTGACCTTACTCTAATAGAAAAAACCAAGACTGCAGCTCAGGAAATATTGGAAGAAGACCCTAGCCTTGACAAATACCCAAGCCTTCTGGGAAAATTAGCAGGAATTAGCCACGGAGCAATGCCAGATTAAGGTATTACCTCTGCAAATACTGTATAAATAACAGTACTTGCAGGCGCTCTCTAAAGCTAATTATTTAAAGAGACTAAAGGAGGCTTTCATTTAGTGCCACACGAACCAAAGAAAAGACATAGCAAATCAGTCAAAAGAACCAGAAGAGCTGCAATTAAATTAGCTTCAATAAAACTTATGGTTTGCCCTCATTGTAATCAAAAAACATTAGCCCATATGGCTTGTAGATCTTGTGGTTTTTATGCAGGAAAGTCTATAAAATCTTCCAAACAGCAGGTAACTGTCACCAAAGCTTAATCTTTTTTTCTGAAACTTATTTGACTAAATCTATTACTGATAGGGAAACAGTAATTGTGTTGGAACTGTTTTTTATTTCTTGATACAATCAACCTATGAAAACATCCAGAGATCCTAGACACCAGGACAGAATTAAGGCTATGCAGGAAATTTACGCTTGGAGCTTTAATAACCTTATTGAATTAGAGAATTTAAAAGCTAAAGAAACAATACAAAATTTAGAAAAGATTGATAAATTAATCTCAGATTCTGCACCTGCTTTTCCTCTAGAAACTATCAACAAAGTAGATCTTGCCATCTTAAGGTTAGCTGCATATGAATTAGTTATAGAACAAAAAACCCCGGTTAAAGTAATTGTTGATGAAGCAGTAGAGTTAGGCAAGGAGTTTGGCTCAGAATCATCTGCTAGTTTTATCAACGGAGCTTTAGGTAAGTTAATTGAAGATCAGAAATTATAGTTTCACCAGATATACTTACAAATTTCTGTCTTGACACATCCTGCTAATTCAATTACTTTAAACTATATGAATCAACAAAGAGAAATTGTTGAGGAGATCGCCAAACATTTGGTTGTTACTCCCCAAGACATAGATCTTAACGCCACGTTAAGTGAGGATATGGGACTAGGTCCAATTGAGATTGCAGATTTATTATCTGCACTTTCTGCCCGTTTTCAGGTCACTTTTGATCCAAGTGAGGTAGAAGACTTAAGAACAGTCCATGACTTAGTAGTAATGGTTGAAGATCTAACATTAGAATAAATAAAACTGCCTTAGGTAAATTATGTACAACTCTGATTGGTTAAATAGGGTTATTTCCGATAAACAAATTTTTAAAACTGCCTTTACTCATAGATCTTATCTAAACGAAGTCAAAACTCCTAATGAGAAAGGTGAGACATTAGAATCTAATGAAAGACTGGAGTTTTTAGGTGACTCTGTCTTATCTTTTATTATCTCTTCCAAGCTTTATAACTTAAAAGCCCGGGATACTGAGGGAGAATTGACTAATTTAAGGGCTTATATTGTAAAAACAACCTCACTAGCCAAAGCATCACAAAAGTTGGAATTAGGTAAGTTTTTAAGCCTCTCAAAAGGGGAAGAGTTATCAGGTGGCAGGGAAAATATTCAGTTACTTGCAAACACCTTTGAAGCTTTATTGGGTGCAATATATATTGATTCAGGAATAGAAGAAGCTAAGAAATTTGTTGAACAAACCTTAGTACCGCTGTTTGAAGATGAACTTAAAAATGGTCCACCAAAGGATGCAAAATCTCTTCTTCAAGAATTAACCCAAACTCAGACGAAACAATCTCCCCGTTATAGAATTTTAGAATCAGTTGGTCCTGATCACGCCAAAGAGTTTACTATTGGAGTATATATTCAAAATAGGCAAATAGGCGTAGGAAAAGGAGCTAGCAAACAATTAGCAGAAGAGGAAGCAGCACAAGATGCGTTAAGACTGTTTGACACTCATAATTTTAATATTGAGAAAGTTTAATGCCAAGTTTCTTACTTAGCGGGGTTGACTAGCCTCAAGCTTTAATTTATACTTATCCAGATCAAATTTAAAACTGAAGTATAAAACTTTTCAATAAAGTTAAGGATTACTTAGATTTTAAGCAAAGCAACTATGCCAGTAAAAATACGTTTAATGCGATTAGGTTCAAGAAAACGCCCTTTCTACAGGGTAGTTGCTGTTGACGAACGAAAAAAGAGAACCGGCGGATATTTAGAACTTTTAGGTACTTATAATCCGCTTACCAAACCAAAAGAAATAATTCTAAAACAGGATAAAATTGACGATTGGATTAAAAAAGGTGCTGTTTTATCTGATGGATTTTTAAGAATTACCGGCAAAGCTCCTCAAAGATTACCAAGAAAACCAAAAAAAGCAAAAGTAGAACCTCAACAGTCAACGCAACCCACTGAAACTCCAACTACACAAACAGATTCCTCTGCTGATGTGGTAGAAGAAACTGCTTCTATACAGAAGACCACCGATACTACCGAAACACCACTTGAAAATACTGAACCAGAAGATTCTACAGCACAACCTGAATCAACAGAAAAAGCTGAACCAGAATCTTCAAATTAAAACTATGAAGGAATTAGTTGAATACATTGTTAAACAAATTGTCATTCATCCTGATGATGTAGCCGTGGAAGAAGTTAACGACAACGGATTATTAAACTTAACTTTAACTGTAAATTCTGAAGATATGGGTATAGTGATTGGTAAATCCGGACAAACCATAAAATCAATCAGGAAATTATTAATTTCTAAAGCTATTGTTGATAATGTCAGGGTTAACCTTGCTCTTTCAGAACCTTCAGCTACAGCCTCTTCTTAATTTGTCATTCTTAATTTATAATTCTTAATTAAAATATGCTTATCTCAATAATTACTCTTTTTCCAGAAATGTTTGAAGCTGTTTTAAATAACAGTATTTTAGGTAGGGCACAAAAAAAGAATTTAGTTAATTTTGAACTAATTAATTTGAGACAGTTTGGGGAAGGTATACACCAGATTGTAGATGATAAACCCTATGGTGGAGGAGTAGGCATGGTTCTAAAGGCGGATATTCTTGCCAAAGCGTTAAAATCAATAGTCAATCGGAATTTAGAAATCGGAAGGCCACTAAACTCAAAAAGTGATAACAAACAACTAATAACCGGTAAACCGATAGTTATTCTAACCTCTGCATCAGGTCAAAAATATACTCAGCCAAAGGCAAGAGAATTATCTAATTTTGATCATTTAATTATTATCTGTGGTCACTATGAAGGCATAGACCAACGTTTTATAAATAAATATGTAGATTTGGAACTATCAATTGGGGATTATGTATTAACAGGTGGAGAAATACCGGCAATGGTGATAGCTGATTCTGTAACCAGATTAGTTAGGGGAGTTCTGGAAAAAGAAGAAGCTACTCTAAAAGAAAGTTTTGAAGAGGGCTTATTAGAACACCCTCATTACACAAGACCAGAAGAATTTGAAGGAGAAAAAGTTCCAGAAGTTTTAATCTCCGGTCATCATCAAAAAGTAGAGCAGTGGAGAAAAGAGCAGTCAGTTAAAAAAACTAGAAGCATTAGACCAGATTTATTAAGGTAGGCTACTGAAAAGGATCAGTTTTACCTTTTTGAGCGTTAATTATCCCACCAGAGATCTGAGAATTCATCACTTCAGAATTCTTAATCTTCTCTAAAGGTTCCAAATCTTTTTGGGTAATTACCGGTAACGGTTTTTCTACATCTCCGATACTTTTTTGTAGTGGCTGAAAATAAATTTTTACAGCTATGGTAGACTGAACATCGGTAAACTTAACACCGTTAATTTCTATACTATCTGGCTTTAATGTTCTGGTGCTTTCTTTTAGTTTATTAACAAAGTTTTGAAGGTTAGTTAAACCACCGCTCACATCCATTTTTATTTGATAATTATTGCTAAGTGCTTCTGTACCTGATCCAACAGAAAAACTTATACCAGATAACTTAAGGTTATTAGTATTAACTAAAAACAATAACTGATTAATTGCACCTGGTATATCTTTATCTTCAGGTAAAGCAATAAGTGTAGTCTCAATATTCTTTTTAATTGTTTCCGGGTCTGCTTGTTCTAAACTCTTCAGTTTGGTTGTTAAAGCCTGATTTTTAGAGTTTAAGTCCTGAATTTGTTTATTAGTTTCTAATAGGGTGATGATATTGGGAATAACTATTAGTATTAATAACGCTAAACAAACAACTGTCGAAAATACTGGTAAAATTAAAAATTCATATCTATCATAAACTGGATTATTCTTAAGCCCTTTTAACACCTGTTTTAATTTATCCATTATTTCTTACCTCCGCTAATCTGCATAGACAAATCAAAACGTAATTCGTTTTCATTACGCTGGCTTAAACTATCTATTTTTACGCCTGAAATTTTCCCCTGGTTTAATTTTGTATCCATTAAGTTATTAAAAAAGGATTTTAGCGAAAACAAATTGCCGGTTTGACCGCTTAAAGTAACAATTCCACTCTTATCTGCCTTAAACTCAATAATTTTAATATCCTCAGGCATTATGGTTAGTATAAGATTAAAAGCCTGAGCTTGTACCGGATCCGATTGAGAGATTGCGTTAATACCATCCAGCCTAGTCTTTAAGATGGTTAGTAACCCTTCTCTTTCTTTATAATTTTGAATAGAATTTTTAGAACCGTCTATTTGTGAATTAAGAGTTCTTAATCTAATTGTTTGACTCAACCTAATACTTAAAACAATTGCTGTTGTAATAACAATAATTACTAAAATAGCAATTGATAAACTATTTGTTAAATTCCGGCGTTCTCTTTCCCTTTTTGAAAGAGTTAGCTCTATAGGCAGAAGATTAATTGTAATTTTATCTTGAAGTGACATATCATTTCTCCTGACGTAAAGCCAAACCAACAGCCACAGAATAAGCTGGACCCTCTGATATTAACTTACTCTTTAAGGAAGGATCTGTGCTAATTCCAAACCAGGGATCAGCTTCCTGAACCTCTAGACCTAGTGCATCAGCAACATACTTTACTATTCCGGGAAGTTGAGCACCACCACCAGTCAAAACTACTCTTTTTACCTGGCGCTGCTTATTCTGAGTCTCATGGGCCTGAATAATTCTCCTTGCCTCATTAATTACAACATCCATTATCGGTCTGATTGATTGATAAAGTTTACCCTCCAATTGATCTTCCAATAACCCATAAACTTTTTTATATTCCTCTGCCTGAACTAATTCGAAATTAAAAGATTGAGCAATTGCCCGGGTTAAAGCAATACCACCGGTTGAAATAGATCTGGTAAGTAATATTAACCCTTCAGAAACTATGGCATAATCAGTCGTGGTAGCCCCCAATTGCAAGATTAAGGTCGTTGGGGAGTAAGGGTTAGCACTAACCAAAGCTCTAGTCGCAGCTATTAATTCGGTCTCAACAGCTATCGGTTTAACATCTGCCATTTGCATTACCTTGAGGTATTTATTAACCAAAGATTTAGGGGAGGCAACGACAAATACAACTGTTCGGCTATTTGGGCCTTTTTGAGGTGACCTAAAAATTATCTGGTAGTTTAAATTAACATCCTTAATTGGCATCGGCACAAACTCCTCTGCAGCAAAAGGTATCGCTTGAGATAGTTCGTCATTTGTTAAATAAGGTAGATCATAGATTACTCTGGTAAAAATTCGGGATTCAGGCAAAGCTATCGCCACTTCTTTTGAAGGCGATTTTACTTCAGCTATTAGATTTTTAATTGCTGTAGCTACAGCCTCTAAGTCTAAATCTGCTTCTGAAATTATTCCTGGTTGTGGCGAAGCAACATGACCTAATGATAATAATTTTGGTGGATTTGATCTGGCAGAAAGAACAACTACTTTAATCGCCGAAAAGCCAATATCGATTCCTACTGTAACGGGGGCAGCCATACAATCAGTATAAAGTAAAAAAGTAAAAGTTAAAAGTCAAAGTTTATTTATCCTGGTAAGTGCCTTTTATCACGGTAAAAGACCCAGATGGGCCTGATGAGAAAAAAGCATTTGCAAGCCCTTGATCATAATTTACAATCGCATTATTACCTAAAACTAATTTCCAAGCGGTAATGGAAACTAAATAATTTAAATTGGTAACTTGCACACTACCTAAGTTTGAATAGACTATCCCGGTATTCCCACTGTTACTAATATCAATTGCTACCCTTAGAGTAGGATCATCTCGGGAATTGAAAGTAGAAAGCAAAATTAAATAGCTACCAGATTGACCGTTACCAACAATTAAATTACCGTTACCCATAGTAATAAAGTTATCTACCATAATTACTCCACTTGATCCTCCTAAGGC
>DAHXOS010000042.1 GCA_027364775.1 bacterium | reverse complement strand
CTCTCCCTCATGCAAAACACCTTTTTCATCCATATCAAACTCAGCAATCCTAAATGGGGGAGCGATCTTATTTTTAACAACCTTAACTCTATGACGTGAACCGACTACCAAATCACCTGATTTAATATTTTCAATTTTTCTTATATCTAATCTTACAGAAGCATAAAACTTGAGTGCTAACCCTCCGGTAGTGGTCTCAGGGTTGCCAAACATTACACCGATTTTTTGTCTTAATTGGTTAGTAAAAATAACCACCGTATTAGTTTGGGCGATTGCGCCGGTTAATTTTCTTAAAGCCTGAGACATTAATCTGGCTTGCACACCCATTGATGAATCACCCATATCTCCCTCAATTTCTGATTTAGGTACTAAGGCCGCAACTGAATCTATAATAATAACATCAATTCCACCGGAGCGAATTAAAGCCTCGGCAATCTCCAAAGCTTGTTCACCTGTATCAGGTTGAGAAATTAAAAGATCATCCAAGTTAACACCAATCTTTTGGGCTCTTTGAGGATCTAAAGCGTGTTCTGCATCAATAAACGCTGCTACACCGCCACGTTTTTGAGCTTCTGCAATAACATGCAAACAAACTGTAGTCTTACCTGAAGCTTCCGGTCCATAGATTTCAATAATCCTACCCTTTGGTAACCCACCTGCTCCTAAAGCTAAGTCAAGAGCAATAGAACCGGTTGGTATAATATCTATGGTCATCTTCTCGGCTCTTTCACCAAGTCTCATAATTGAACCAGTACCATATTGTTTTTGAATCTGGGCCATAGCTGCCATGATTGCAGCTCTTTTAGGATCCGGAGAATTTAAATTTGTAGCGTCATTAACCTTGGGCATAGTGTTGTAATTATTACCGAATATAACCCAAAATGCAAGTAAGCAATTTGTGCCTCTGTTCTATTGTATGGATACATAGATACTAAATAAAAATAATAGGGTAGAGGGGATCATTACCACAACTTCCCTTTTTATAAATAAAACTTTTTTGGGACTATACAGACATTTCCTTAAAGCTGTTATTACTAGCCTACCCTCCCCTTTTATTTTCACCTTTTCACGCTAAATCTCTTTAATGATTGTCTCAAAATATCAAACTAAGACAGTTAGTTGCAAATCCTTTAAGAGGAGTTAATAATGAAATTATGCAGAAAGGGTTTTCCACTATTTTAGTTATCATTGCTGTAATAGGATTTTTTGCATTTTCAGCAGGAATTTATTATTTAAAAACTCAAAAAAGTACAACAGTTCAAAATACTAAACAAGATACTCCCCAAAAAACAACTAGTTCTACTTCTTCTTCATCTCAGGTACAAACAACATTTCAGACCTTACTCGGAAAAAATTGTCTTAACCAATCAAGGGATAAACAGTTATCTGGCGAGATTGCATTAGATACTTTACCTCTAACTATTAAATTAAGTGCTCTCAAAAATAAAGGTAACTGTGATTCGGATTTTGCTAAATATGTGAAGATACCTTTGGGTGAAGAAAACTCATTTATAACTATTTCTGATAAAAACTCATATTACTGTTGTAGTGGTCCTTCTAGTCTTGAACCTGCTGGAAAACTTATTATGACAAGTGGTGATATAAGTATTTATATTCATACTGGAACATGGGGTGATGGACCTAATTCAGGATACAAACCAATAGTAGCAAGAGGAGTAAAAAGCTTTAAGTTAAACAACGGTGAGGAAATAAGAGTCGTGCTGGACAGAATTGCTCTTGATAAAAATGATCCTAGCCTTCAAAAAGTAGAAGATAAATATCAAATCATTGACCCTAATTTTGATAGTGGAGCTAAAGTATTAACACCTGATACAGTAGATAAAATGTTTATGGATACCTTCTTCTCAAACATGACTAATTTACCTATTATAAAAAAGATTGATAGTGATCTACAAAACATTACTATTAAAAAATAAAATAAATTTATAAGGTTAAAGATTGAAAAGCTTAAGGCAAAATTGACTGATCCAAAAGATGATAGATTACCCCTAGAAATCTTTTTGAACTTTTTTGTTGATGATAAGAAAGTGGCTTCCTGTCAGCTAAAAAAGCCATTTAATAC
>DAHXOS010000040.1 GCA_027364775.1 bacterium | reverse complement strand
ACCAATAACATAACCGGTCTTATTGGCTTTCATTCCCACTCCTGGGGTTGTGGAAGTGGTAAGAGGATCGCCTTTTTTAATCTCACCGTTTTGAGTAGAAACTAAAACCAAGGCATTACCGCTTGTAACTACCGGGTATTTACCGCTAATGTCATCTGAAGTTTGCAAGGAAACTGCAGGATTCTTGGCTACTACCCCGATAATTGATGAATCATATTCCTTTTTACATAAGGTATAGGCATTTGAAGTTGCACAGATTATATCTCCATCAGTAATTTTTTGGTCAACAATTGTATAGTAATTAGCAAAACCAAAAGAAAAATCTTTTGCCAATACCGGGTTTGGGATAACAAAAACTAACAGGTTAAAAATAACAGTTATAAAGGCTAAGGTGGGCAGCTTATACATATTTTAAATTTATCACTTTTGCCCCTTGGAAATCAAAAGGTATTTACTTTTTTAGTAGACTTCCTAACCATCACAAAACCAAAGGCTAAAATTAATGATCCAATTGAGATTAAATTAGCCAGTTGCCTTAAAGGAGTGTCTTTAAACTGCAAATCAATCTGGTGGGTACCGGAGCTTAAATTAAGCTGGATATAGTTATAAATATTATTACGTTCAATTTGGGTAACCTTGTTATCAAGCTTTAGCTCCCAGCCCGGAAAATAATGAGTAAAAATCTGAACCTTGGCATCTTTAGTAACAGTTAAGCGATACTGTTTAGTGGTGGGACTTAATTTAGCCGAGATTATATCCCCTTCCCCAGATAAAAATCTTAGTTCACTTGGTGGTACATCCTTGGAAGCCGGTAGCACCTCAGTACCTTTAGGGTAATAACCGTTTTCCGGTAATAAGCCAATATCTTCTACCTGGGCATTTTTAATTATCTTTGGCCCATTAAAATCCAACTCATCAGCAGTTATATATTTGGCCGGACGCAGGTAAAAACCGTAAAATAAGGCTACCGCTAAAACCAGCAACCCATAAGTTAAGTAGCGGCGACTCTCAGTTTTTATCTGGTCCAGACAAAAAGCAGACAATAGTGAGGCAATAAAAATACCAACTGCTAAAAATCTCCAGGGATACTGGATAAATTGTAATAACTCAATAGCATCCCAAATTGGTTGGGAAAACTTTAAGCCCATGTATAAAACAATAACCAGATAAATTAACATAATTACTTCCCAAAGATGGGTAGATATCACTCCTCTTGTCCCGGGCTCTTCTTCAATCCCTAAATTAATAGATTTTTTGAATCTAAATTTATCTATAATTTTTTTAATAACTAAAAGATAAAATGCAACTAATACAATCAATAGATGAACTGTCCCTAGTTGGAAAGACATCCCGTCAGTAAAACAACCGTAATTAGAGGTTCCATAGCCCCAATTTGGGAAGAAGTATTGGTATAAACAAACGAAATGGTTCTGGTAATTATAGTAGCCACTTTTCAAATAAACTGCCTGGATTAAAGGTTGTTCTAAAATTGCCGGGACTATAAAAAAACCAGCTATGCCCAATCCTAATACTAAAGAACTAATGCTTAAAATAACTTTACTCACAGATTTTGTTTGAAAATAAAGGTAAATTAAATAACCCAAAATTAAGCCGGAAAACATCAGCATGGTCGGTGGGTGGGAAAGCAAAACTAAAGCTGTAAAAATTGAGCCAAATAACAGATAAGTCCCTCTTCCGGATTTAGCAAACCTACCCAAAGCCCAAAACACTCCAGGAATAAAAGCTAAGGCAGTAAATTCTGGTAAAGCTGCTCTGACAAATAAGTCTGATATATGGTATGGCGCAAACAGATAAAAGATAGCAGCTAAGAGTGAGGCTAGGCGTGAATAATGGATTTTAGCAAATTGATAAAATAACAATCCCCCAAAAAACCACAAAAACAGATTAATAAATCTTAAGGCTAAATCATTACTAAAACCCATTAACTTGGGAATTAAAAACAGATAATAAAACCCTGGTGGATAAAAGTTAAAAACAGGCTGGTCAAAACCCGGAGTAATCCATTCAATAACCCTTACCGGAAACTGGCCCTGCTGAAAAGCCGAATAAAACTGCCTTAAATAAACTAAATGGATTGAAATATCATGTCCGGATGGTATACCATCCTGGAAAAAAGGCAAAATTAAAAGCCCCAATATCAACAGGCTTAAATACCTGATTAATTTAAAATAAAAACTATAATCTTTTGGCTGTTTATCTACCTGATAAGCTGGTGGTTGAATATAGATATTGTTCTTGCGTTTGTGTTTATTTTTAGCCATTTAAAGCTGTTTCCTTTACTCTTCTATTTTTTACATTTAACATTCATAATTTATCATTTAACATTTTTATTCATCTCATCAAACGGTCTAAAGGTATTTAATATCTGGTAAAAGATAGACATGCTGTTTGATGAAGCTGGATAGACTTTAAATAACCAGACAAAATCACCTTTTTTTAAGACCTGCCTTTGCTCTGATCCACCATTTTGGGTAGCAAAAATCTGTAATTTAGCTTCATATCCTTGATAATTTAAGTTTTGTGAATCTAACAGATTACCTTCCATTTTAAGTGGATTATCCTTTAAATAGCTATCCAATTCTTCATCCGCCTGAAGCTTATGACCTAAGATCTCCACATTTAGGTTAAATTTACCCGGGGCATTGTTTGACAACAATATTGCACTAATTGAAGCTTCTTTGCTAACCAAATCCACCTTTTGCTTATTAAACTGCTCTGGAACCCTGATATATAAATTATTTTGAATATCTTTAACTTCCTTCCAGGCTAAAGTCTCTGTAAGTAATTTTGGATCAAGCAAAATTGGCCCTGATAGTTTATCCAAATATTTATCAGATTCTTTAGCAAAAGGATCATCTGCAAGCACCAATTGTTTCACAACCTGAAATTCCTGTTTGGCAGCTTCAGTTTTACCAACATTGGCTAAGGCAACACCTAACTTAAAACGGATTGAAGGATTAGAACCGGAAAAAATTGCAGCTTTCTGGAAATACTGATAGCTGGCGTTGTAATTCTTTTGTTTATCAAAAAATTCTCCGAAACGGGCCAAAAGTTCTGCATTGCCTTTTGTATAGCTTTCAGCCTGCTCATAGCTTTGCAAGGCTTTATCTTTATAACCCTGGTCCAAATACCAATCTCCCAAAGCTTCATATGCATAAACATATTCATTTAATAAATTTTGATAGCCACTTTTATAGTTTCTTTCAAAATAGATTGGGCTTTTTTTTAATGAACTTTTAAACTTAAAGGAATAATCTTTCTCTTCAGGTACTCCATCTTCGATAGTCTTAATTACCTGCAATACCAAACCGCGAGGTATAAATTTAAATCTGCCGTCAAGTTGTAATTGCCCGGCATTAGTTCCGGCTAAAACTGAGGCTCTTAAGGTTAAGGGTGTTACATAAATTGGACGTTTATCAATATTATCACTTATAAACTGATTCATTGCTTCGTTATATTCACCATAGCTTTTATATTTAATGATATTTTCAATTTTATCTGAGACTACCAGGTTGGTTGAATTGCGCAAATTATCCCGGTACCAGCGGTTAACATAAAACATATTGGCTGTCACCGGAATGACATCAGTGCGGTAAGTATCACCAACTTTATAATAGTTAGTTAGGGAATTAAAAAAATCACCGGTACCGATAACAATGGCATTTTTGCCTACTGAATTATATAAGTTAAGACCGTAATCCTGCGAATAATAATCATTTGAACGGTTTAATGGAACAAAGAAAACTAGTAATGGCAACAGGCTTAACGGTAATAACTGGATACTTTTTTTGTACGGATTGCGTCCTTTTTTTGCAAATTGCCAAAAACCGACCCCTAAAAATATTGACATAAAAATCCAGGAAATTATAAACCACGATTCCTGGTTACCGGAAAAATATAATCCCCCGTAAAAGGCATTAACTAAAGGAGCGAGTATTAGAAAGTAGAATAGTTTTCTATTTGCTTTAAAAACCGTATAGATTCCATAAATAATGAAAGGAAAGAGTATGGGAGTAAACTGGAACAGGGAGGAGTATAAATAGTAAGAAATAGATTGAATAAAAATTAGTGGTGAACCTGTAAAACCGTTAATTGAATTAGTCTCAGGTTCATAGATATTTAAACCCGCTCCCCTAAGTTGACCAATAAATAAGGGCAGAGTTTGAGGATTACCCCAGTTCATAAAAGGATAGCTTGAGGCCCTGATTGGCAAATAAGCATATACCAACCCAAAAGTTAAAACAAAGGCTGAAAATAAGAGAGCCAACCGTTTTTCATTTAAGAATTTGCGGTTTAAAAACATTACAAATAGTACAGCCGGGATAAAAGATGTAACTGTAGGATTAGTACCTGCAGCAAGTCCATACAAAAAGGCCAGTAGTAACAAAATTAAAAAGACATACTTTTGATAAGTTGCAGATGGCTGATGTTTTTCAATAAAGGTTTTATAACGCAAAGACCATCTTAAAAGTAAATAAGCAAAGGCTGTTAAGAAAAAATAGCTGAAAATAAAAGCTTCAGTGTTTTGGGACTGGGACCAATATTGATAAGAAAAAGCCAAACTTAAAGTCCCAAAGCCTGATGCAATTTTATTTAAAACAGTAGGTTCTTTCTCCTCTACTTTTGATTCACCAAAAAAGTAAAAATTATTGTTTAAGATAAGCAAAATAATTTTATAAACAAAAGCAAGCAGTAAAATGGAGAATAAAATAGTAAAGATTTCCAAACCCAATAATGCACTGATATTTGGTATTACTGTAAAAAAATGGGATAGAAGGACATAAAAAGGAAAGCCTGGTGGATTAGGGATCCCAAATGATTTAGCAGCAGCAATCATGGTACCGGAATCAATCCAAAGGATAGATGGGGGTTTGGTGTAAAAATAAACAATCCCGGCTAAGGTTAATACTAAGGGTAGAAAAAACTTAAGAAATAATCTTTGCATAATTTAGTTATTTTATTCTGCCAAAGTTATTGTCTTTTTTCAATGTTCTATATCTCTAGTATTAACTGTTAGGGATATACTGCTAATGAAGAATTTAAAAGTGCTGTTGCTAAATACTACTTATATATTAGATCCTTTGTTGAGGTTATAAAGGGTACTAAATTTACTCTTCTCTTTTGGGTATCAATTGAATCAACCAAAAAGCTTATAGACTCTCCAGTTTTATATTCTATGTCTGTATCCTGCTTATTTGCAGGCAAAAATCCTTCAACTCCTGAGGCTAAAGTCACAGAGACCCCTTGGGATGTAACTTTAGTTATCTCGCCCTTCACAATATCATCTGGTTGAATATCTTTAATTAGCGCTTCAAAAGGATCTTGAGCTAGTTGTTTAATAGATAAATTAACCTTACCAGTACTAGTATCTACTGAAACAACCTTCGCTTTAATTTCATCCCCTATTTTAAATAAAGTACTAGGGTCTTCAACCTTTTCCCAGGATAATTCTGAAACATGAACCAACCCCTCAACTCCATTTTCTAGTGTTGCAAACACTCCAAAAGCCAAGACTGCAGCTACCTTTCCTCCAACAATATCTCCCACCTTTAGTTTGGAGAGCTTTTGTTTATCAGCCTCTGTTAACTTAGTCTTTTGAGAAAAAATTAACCGGTTTTGTGATGGATCTACCTCTATTACAGTCACCTCAAGCGTCTTGCCAACCAAATTATCCAAGTTAGCTGCCTGGGCTAAGGAGACTTGAGAAGAGGGTAAAAATCCCCTGGCCCCGTTAACTTCTACGATCAACCCTCCTCTGTTTACTTCTAAACC
>DAHXOS010000019.1 GCA_027364775.1 bacterium | reverse complement strand
AAGAATCATATCTTAAAGAACTAAACAAGAGGTATCTGCAGTCTGCTGAAGTTTCGTTTGATCAAAAGGTAGACTATCTATTAAATAATTTTAATCGGGTCGGTGCTGAAGGAGCGGCGATTCTTGCCGAACAAATTGAGGACATTGAAACTTTTAGAAGCTTCATGCAAAAGTTACAATCTAGGTTGGAAACTTATCTAGATGGAGGTAGCATTACTGAGTTTATTTCAAGAGGTGACTTTGTTAGTTCATATTTTACTCAACACTTTGGTTCCCTTCTAAAAACTGCTGATCCCAGTCCTGAATCCCAAAGATTTGTTTCTACAGAGTTGGCACAGGAATGGCTCCAACAAGCTGTTTTTGCATTTAGAATGCCAGAAAGTGGACTAATTAGATTTGATAAGCAAGCCCGTAAGTTTGAATTAGATAGTTTAACCAGACCGATTTTTAGGACTTTAACTGACAGTTTTGATTACTTTAAAAATTTAAGCCATCTACAAAGGTTTGCAATTGCCCATAAAGCTTTAACTGACCAAAATGGTGCGCTTACCTCATCAGCAAATAGAGAAATTTTATCCAAAATATTAATTAAGTCACTGGGTGTTAAAGATAGATTTGTCTCAACCGCTTTAAGTTTAGCCACAAAACAAGCGGATGCTAAACTAATTGGATTTCCTGTATCTAATATGCTCGCTCCACTGTTTTTTAGAGCCTTTAACGTTGAAGCTATAAATTATGAACAGTTATCAAAAGAAAAAGTTTATGATTCCCGCAACACTTACAATGAGCGTGAAGGTGCTTTGACCGGATGGGAATCAGTACCGCTGGGAAATATTTTTAGCCAAGAAGAATTGCGTTACTACTTAGAATCAGATACTAGAACTGTCACCCTTTTTGGTGCTCACTTTTTGGATAATCCAGATTCCTGGGCAGCGCATCAAGTTACCGAATCTGATAATTTATATTTCTCTATCAACGAAAAGCTTTCCAGACTCTTAGCTATTAGGCAGGAAAATTATCTTCAAAATGAAGAAATACAATCGGCTTTAGATCCTGCATCTGAGTCAATTATAAGAGGTATTGAAACGTCAGGAGCACTGGGGATTAGGTCTTTACAGCTAAGTAGTCAATTCTTGCATTTTAACAATCCCGAAGTTGGCAAGAGGTTTAGCCAAAGTTTTGACTCTAATCCCGGAATGATTAATAAATTGGTATTTTGGTACAACATTGATAAGTTGGCCAGAGAAAATCTTGCAAATGGGAATCCGGCTATTGAAGATTTTGTCCAAAAGGTTCGAGTTCGTGAACGCTTAGGAGCAGGAAGTTTGCAAACAACCTATGCTGGTGTTCTTATAAATGAATCAGGTCAAGAAAGACCAATTGTCTTAAAGCAAAGAAATCCCAATGTTATCCGCTTTATTGGCGAAGTTTATAATAATGCCCAAAAAGTATTAGAGCAAACTGGTCGAAGTCTTGACCCAAGAACCAGAAATTTGGCCCAGACAGGACTGGCTTTAATAGATCTAGCAAGAAAGTGGTGCCTTGATGATCTAAATGACCATTCTTTTATTCAAGATGACGATAAATTCAGACAGGTGGTTGACAGGTTTAATAAAAGTTTAGGGAATCAAAACTTCTCTGCTCCTGAAAGAGTATTTACCGATATCTCTCTTAAATCAGAAAGTCTGGCAACCGGCAGAACTGTTAATCAAATCCTTAATGACGAAAGCGTTAGTCAGCAGACCAAACAAACCATAGTAGGAAATATCGGCAAATTCTTTAAATTCCAGATGAGTAGAGAGAATATGACTGTTGATGAGCAAGGGAAACAAGTGGTGATCGTCCATTCTGACCCACATGTTGGAAATTATGTGGTTGATACTAACTCTCCCGAGCCTAAGATTGCAGTTATTGATCGTAGCATGTTTTTAAAGCTAGAAGAAGCTGATTTGGCAGTTCTGGATAAACTAACTGGTAATGAGAACGATAACGACTTTATTTATGGCTTTATTGATCGGGTATTAGATTTAAATAAGGTCAAAGGTATTGGTCGTATGGCTGTAACTGGGAGAGTTTTGGCAAAAGTAGCTGCAGAATACAGCACACAAAGAATTAGAGGTAATGTTGACCGTTTTGGATTAATGAGGACAATGCTCATGGAACTTTCAAATACTAAAATGGATGTTCCATTAAATCTTAGGCTAATGGTAAGAAATATAGCAGCAATGCAAGAGCTAATGAAAAGATACAATTTAGACCTTTCAACCACTTAAGGGATACTGCTGAAAAAGTTATGATACATTTGAGACAGTAACTACAATTGCCAAGTGATTTTAACAAATTAATTTACACACTTCCTAAGTTTAGTAGAAAAGATTACATTTCCTTCATGAGAACTGTAGATAATGTTTTAGGTTTTGAC
>DAHXOS010000018.1 GCA_027364775.1 bacterium | reverse complement strand
GGTTTATACCAAAATCTTCCGCAAACAATGAGTCATGGAGCTTTTATGCTGAATTACAAGCACCATCCTACCCACAAACTGTAATTACAGATGACGGTACTACTTTACACCAGTTATTTTTAGATGGTCCAACCAGAGAAGTAGGATTTAATGCTAGATTTAACGAGGCTTTTCAAAAACAGATTCTAGGGGAGGGAGTTCAAAGGCAGGCAAGAACTGCAATCTGGTTTGATGGTATTGCTAAAGACTCTAGAATTTTAGTTCTTGATGAGCAAGATAGAGTTAAGGATGTAATTGATCTTGAGGGTAATAATTTTGCTGGATTGTTATTGCCTGATGGAGACTTTACAGCCAAAATAAGAGTTATTAGGCCAAAAGACTCACCTGGGATACTAAAAGCAGTAATCGGATCATTGTCTAATGAGGACGCCGTAAAAAATTTACCCCATACAGTAAAAGATTTAGCAAAAAGCTTTGGTTTGTCTGCTAGTGTTTATCCTGAGATACTCCCTAAACCTACTATTGCATCACCTGAACCAGTACAGGATCTACCAAGGTTTAAATTTCAAGATGTTTCAAGTAGACCTGAACTTTACGGTAGGTGGTTTTTGGCACAAGATGAGAAAGGTAATGCTTGGAATAATGCCTTGAGTTTTAGGTTACCACACCAGCTACCAGGAGTCTTTTATAGAAGCATGGATGGTATCGGTAGAATCGGTATTAGTACTCGAAATCAAGCACCTGTCTTCGATATTGATATGCAAGTAAACCCACTTTTTATTGAAAACTATGCTTTAGTTGATGGTAAAAAAGTCATAGGATCAGAACCAGGAATTTATATTAAAACTCAACCAGGTTCTGAAATCGTACTATTAGATAAAGACCGACAGGAACAATTTACTAAAGAAGGAGGTAAGGTTCGGGCTTTAGCAGATACACAAGGTGATGCACTAATGATTTTGCCCAAAGAACTCGTTGAGCTAAGACTAAGAGTAAAATTGGCAGATAAAAGACTTGATTGGGATAATCAACTAAATTTTGGACCAAAGCCACCAACTTATAATCCTAATGGAGAGTATGTATTAAGGGCTGATAGTTGGGGTATTAAGGTTTAACCAGATTCACAATATATTTATATTGTTGTTTGCTGGATTTTTTCCAGGAAAACTTTTGTTTTGTTAGTTGATACAAGTTATCAGAGAGTTTTTTTTGAAGGTTTTTATTATTAAGCAGTTTGACTAAACTTTCCTTTAAGGCAATGGGATCATTCTGAGGAATTAACAGGCCTGTTTTATTATTAATAATAATTTCTTTTGATCCTCCTACATCAGTTGCAATTACAGCTAGTTTACAAGCGCCAGCTTCTTTTAATACTGTAGGTATACCTTCATGATGTGAGGAAGGATTTATTAGTATATCTGCCTTACTCATAAATTCTGCTGTAGCTTCTTGATAAAGTCCTCCAAGTACTTTGATGTTTTTAATTTTTTGTTGTTTAATTTCATTTTGAAATTCTTGTACTAAAGGGCCGGGTCCAATAAAAGTAAAGTCAGCGTTAGTAACTTGTTTTGCACTTTCAAAAGCAATCCTTGCACCTTTTGAATTTATCATTCTCCCTACAAAAATAACTTTATTTGTTCTTGATATTTTTTTAACAGGTTTAAAAACTGAATCATTTATTCCGCCATAGATTAACTTAGTTTGCATATTATAATTATGTTTTATAAATACTTGTGTAGATTTGCTTATACAGTATATTTGGTCAAACATTCCAAGAGCTGTTTTTACTAGAGTTAAATCAATAAACTGAGCAATTTTAGAAATAAGTAAATTACTATGTTTAGGATGACTAGCACAATGATCTGTCAAAACTATTTTCTTTGCAAACAATTTGGCATAAATAGGTGCCCACCAAGAACTATCAAAAAAACGTGTATTACAGTGAATTAAATCATATTCTTCTTTCCTTCTCCAAAGGAATAACATTAAGGAAAAAGGGTTTGCTAAGGCAAATTGCCCAGCCAAGATATTTACCGCCGGTAACCTATAAATATTTAATCCTCTATATTTTTCATAAGAGTTTGTTTTTTGTGTATTGTAAGCCAAAACATCAACTGACAATTCTTTATATTGTTTTGTTAAGTAATGATATAAATCTTCCATGTACTGTTGGCTTCCCCCAATTTCTGGATAAAAAAGAGGACTTATTAGCAGTATATGAAGTTTTCGATGTTTCATAATTCAAATATTATTAATTCATCGTTTTGGTATACAACTTTAAAATTAGAAGACAAAAAATTGATATAGCTGTAATCTGTTGGATCAATTGTTTGAGGCCTCCAGATATTATAGTAACTACTATTTTTCCAGTTTAGAGGGAGTCTTTGCCAAGCAAAGTACCGCCCTCCAACAACAAATAATCTTTTATTTGTATTGAGATTATCACCCGCTAAATTATCTTTAATAGAAGTCAATTCTTTACTTATCTTTTTAGGGTCGCTTTCCCAGTTAATATTATTTAAAGTATTACGGGTTGGAGTATTCATATAAGCACCACCTTGACTATTGATTCCCGAAAGTCCTTCAATAATGTATTGTGTTCCAGGATCACTAATTATTAAAGTATCTAATTTGTTATAACGCATTGTTAGCCATTGGGCTGCATCTATCTCTCCCTTTGATAACTGTGAATAATTACCATTAAAGTAAAATGGACTTTTGAAAGATAGTTGGTTTGTATAAAAAACTATAAAGAAAGCAAAGATCAGCCAAGAAAGTAAAAAAGTTTTGGTAAACGGAGAAAAATTTCTGATTATAAAGTGTATGGTGTAAGAGAGTAAAACTACAAGGAAATAATGAGCTAGAACAAAATACTTAAGGAAATATGCAATAGGGAGTAAGCTGATTGAAAGTATAACCAATGTAGTTATTGCTATTATTTTATAAGGCTTCAAGTTTTCTTTAAAGAAAATATATACATTAAGTAAAAATAAAATAATAAATCCATAGCCGTACCAATTTGCTAATAATTCAAATTTTTTAAATAAAGTTAGGCCAAAATAATTGGCTTCTTCTCTATTGGTAAGATCGAAATTGCCTATTAAATTAGAAAGCAAAACCATGATTAAAAGTATAAGGCTAATATAACTTATGGTTTTTAGGATATTTTTAGATACATATTTGGAATACAAAAATATGATTAACAATATAACTCCAATTGCTACCGGTCCAATTATAAAATGGAAAAGTAAAATAGTGATTAGAGGTATAATATAAATTATGTGTTTTTTTAGTAGTCGAACGATCACTAGTGGATTTAATTTGTCTAAGTGCATTTGATTTATAGGTAATGTAGTTAAATAAAACATACTTATTAATGCAGGAAAAGTTTGTGGTAATAAAAAGAGAGTTGTGTATGCAATGCTTGATTC
>DAHXOS010000009.1 GCA_027364775.1 bacterium | reverse complement strand
GCTAAGAATCCAGCTATACCTCCTAAAACTGCTCCTGTACCAGCTCCTGCAGTAGCGCCTGCTAATGCATCACCTGCACCAGTTTTTTCAGATATCTCCTCTGCTTTCCTGGTGTCTTTCATAACAATAGATATATCTTTGGGGTTATAGCCTAAAGCTTCAAGTTCTGAGATTGCCTCCTCTGCCTTATCTCTTTGGGAAAATACTCCCAATAAAATATTTACCATAAAAATACTCACCCCCTTTTATAACTTTTTAATAGTAGTATTTAAGCTTGAAAGTAGAGTTAGCTTTTAGTAAAGATGGGGTAAGAAAAAGCAGGTTTTTTTAATTTTTACCTCTTTAATTTGCTATTTAAGTTAAAGGATGCTATACTTCTCTTTTAGTTGATTAAAGATCAGAGCTTCTCAAACGGTTCTTCCCTTTAAATTACTGCAAGAAATTTACTAAATGCAGAATGCCTAAGGTAGGCGGGAATATATTTTTGTATGTGGCTCCAAAGAAAGCGGAGCAATCCTTATTTTTTTCTTTTTCAATTTAAATAAATTTTTCTTCTTCTCTACTTCTTGTTGAGTAGAAAGAAGAACTTAATATGTATAGTCATAGTAATTTTAGATCAAATAACAATAAAAGATTTTCCTCATTTGGTAGAGGCAGAAGATATGGTGGATTTAGACATCACAATAACAAACCAAAAACTACTTTAGGTAACAATCCTAACATCTTTATCAAAAAAGCATTACCAATAGAGCAAGCAGCTTTCCACATAACTCATTCATCTTTTGATGATTTTAATTTAATCACTCCCTTAAAACAAAATATAGCCAAAAAAGGTTATGTTACTCCTACTCCAATCCAGGACCAAGCCATTACTCCTATTTTGGAAGGCAGGGATTTAATTGGTCTTGCCAATACCGGAACAGGTAAAACTGCAGCTTTTTTAATTCCTTTAATTGATAAGCTATTTAGAACCAGAAACCAAAAAGCCTTAATTATTGCTCCAACCAGAGAGTTGGCAGTCCAAATTAATGAGGAACTTAGAAGTTTTGCCTGGGATATGAAGCTTTACACTGCTTTAGTTATAGGTGGTGCTAATATGAACAGGCAAATCCATGATATTAGACGCAATCCACACTTTGTAATTGCTACCCCGGGGAGACTTAAAGATTTGGTAGAAAGAAAATTAATTTATCTTGATGATTTTAAAAATATAGTTTTGGATGAGGTTGATTTAATGGTGGATATTGGGTTTATTCAGGATGTTAAATATTTTATCTCACTTTTACCCAAAGAAAGGCAGTCATTATTTTTTTCTGCCACTATTTCTCCAAAAGTCAGGGAGATTTTAAATACTTTTGTAACCAATCCAGTAACTGTATCTGTATCACAGCAAAACACTTCAGAAAATGTTGAACAAAATGTTATTAAAGTAATAGATAAAAGCAAAAAAGTTGATCAATTACATGATTTATTAATTACAGATGGTTTTGAAAAAGTTTTAATTTTTGGCCGTACCAAACATGGTGTTGAAAGGTTGTCCAAAGAATTAGAATTTAGAGGTTTTAAGGTGGGCTCAATCCATGGAAATAAATCCCAAGGCCAGCGACAAAAAACTTTACAAAGCTTTAAACAAAATGAAATTCAGGTGCTTTTAGCAACAGATGTTGCATCAAGGGGATTGGATATCAATAATGTTACCCATGTTATTAACTATGAATTACCTGAAAATTATGAGGATTATATCCACCGCATCGGCAGAACCGGTAGAGCGGGAAAACTTGGCAAAGCTTTAACATTCATTGATTAATTAAGAAAGGAGGAAGAATAAATGACAAAATTATTTGTAGGGGGTTTACCTTATTCAACAAATAACCAGAGTTTAAATGACTTATTTGCCCAGTTTGGACAAGTAACATCTGCATCTGTAATCACTGACAAATTTACCAATCAGTCCAAAGGATTTGGATTTGTGGAAATGCCAAATGATGAACAAGCCCAGGAAGCGATAAACAAGCTTAATGGATCAGATTTAGAAGGTAGAAAACTTGGAGTTTCTGTTGCCAGACCAAGAGAAGACAGACCAAGATCTAACTTTAATAATGGCAGAAGAGATAATAACTCAAGAGTAGATAATAGAAATTACTTTAATAGAGGAAGAAGATAATCTTTTTTTCCAAAAATTAAATTAAGAGCAAACCTTAAAACAGGCACTTTTTAAAGTGCGTAAAGTAATGAACCTGAATTTAGTTAAAAATTAATTAAATTACAATTATTAATCTAATCC
>DAHXOS010000006.1 GCA_027364775.1 bacterium | reverse complement strand
GGTTTATATATTTATGACTTGAGGGTTTTTGATTTTATTAAGGATTTAAAACCGTCTGATCGAGGAGAGTTAGAGATTACAGATGTTAATAATATTTATATTAAAGAAGGAACTTTAAGAGCTCATAAATTAAAAGGTTATTGGAGAGATGCAGGCACTTTTGATACTTTACTTGAAGCAAGTAACTACTGGGCTAAAAAGGTAAATAAAAGTAATGACTGATAATCAATATATAAAACCAACTTCAATAGAAGGTTTGTATATGATAAAAAGGCCAACCTTTACGGATGAGCGTGGTTATTTCCGGGAAGTATTTCACCTTGATGAGTTAGAACAAGTAATTGGTTATGCTTTTACTTCGGTTCAGATGAATCACTCGGTTTCTAAACCCCGGGTGATAAGAGGATTCCATCCTGATCCTTGGGATAAACTAGTTTACCCTGTCTCAGGAGAGGTTTTTATTGCTATTGCAGATGTAGATCCTAAATCTCCAACTTTTAAAAAAGTAGAGACATTTTTAATAAATGATCAAAATAGAATTGCCTTATTTTTAAAAAAGGGATTAGGGAATTCAATTTGTGTGGTTAGTAAAGAACCTGTTCATTATGTTTATCTGGTGACTTCCTATTGGGATGGATATGCAGCATCAGGTATGAGAGCTGTTAGGCTAGATGATCCTGATTTAGGAGTTGATTGGCCGGTTAAAGATCCAATTATTTCTGAGAAAGATAAACAAAATAAAACTTTAAGAGAATTATATGCTGATGAATATCCAGATCTATTTAAATGATTAAGATTTTATGTTTAGGTAGTAGTGGTCTAATTGGTTCGGATTTTGTAAATACTTTAGTTTCTGATTTTGAACTTTTAACTCCCTTACATGATGAATTGGACATTACTGATCAAGCTAAATTAATGAATTATTTGGAAAAAAATGATTTTCAAATAATAATAAATTTTGTAGGATTTACTAATGTTGAGGGAGCAGAAGAACAAAAAGGTGACACCCAAGGCATGGCTTTTGTCTTAAATTCTGCCTTACCAGATACTTTAGCTAAGCATTGTGCTAAATCCAATAAGAAACTATTACATATTTCAACAGAATATATATTCAATGGTAGAAAAGACACTTTTTATACTGAAAATGACAAAGGTCAAGCAATAAATTGGTATGGTCAGACAAAACTTTATGGTGAGCAATACATTATTGAAAGTGGTTGTAAGTATTTAATAATTAGGATTTCAATGCCTTATACTGCATTTTATGAAAAAAAGAAGGATTCTGCCAGATTTTTTATGGAGCAACTAAAAAATAATAATCAACTTACTATTATTACTGATCAAAAAATAACACCAACCTTTATACCTACAATAACCCATGCTTTAAAAGTATTAATTGATAATGATGCGGATGGAATTTATCATATTGCCTCAACTGATCCGCTAACCCCTTATGATTTTGCTGTTCTAATTGCTGAAGAATTTGGTTTTGACAAATCATTAATCTCAACAACTACATTGGAAGAATATAATAGCAAGAAAAAAGCTCCTCTTTTAAAAAATTCTGCTTTGGATACTACCAAATTTACAACACAATTTGGTGATAAGGTCTTGTACTCAAATAGAGAAAGTATTAAATTATTTAAACAAAAGATTGACGCTCTGGGTAAAGATTAGCTATATTACAACAATGACAAAGAAGAAAGCATTTATTACAGGAATTACCGGACAAGACGGATCTTATCTTGCAGAATTTCTACTAGATAAAGGATATGAGGTTGGTGGTTTAGTCAGAAGAAATGCAGTTAACGATTTAGGTAATATTAAGCATATTAAGGATGAGTTAAAACTTTATCATGGTGATTTGCAATCAGGTGAGTCTATAGCTTTGGCACTGTTAGACTTTAAGCCTGATGAAATTTATAATTTGGCTGCTCAATCTTCTCCCTTGGCCTCATTTGCCGATAAACTTGGTACTATGGCAATTACCGGTACTGGAGCAGTTAATGTTTTTGAAAGAGCTAAAGCAATTGTTCCTAAAGCAAAAATTTACCAGGCTTCAACATCTGAATTATTTGGTGAAACTAAAATAGTGCCTCAAAATGAGGAGACACCGGTAGCGCCAGCTAACCCATACGCTGCAGCTAAAGCTTATGCTCATTGGATGGCGAGTATTGCCAGGAGAGATAAAAAACAGTCTCAATTTATAGCCTGTGGAATATTATTTAATCACGAATCACCAAGGAGAGGCTTAAATTTTGTTACTAGGAAGATAACAGTTGCAGTAGCCTGTATTAAGAATAAGATTGCTCAGGAAAAAATTCCTTTAAATGAATTTGGAGAGCCAATTGTTAAAAATGGAAAATTAAAAATGGGATATCTGGGTTCTCAAAGAGATTGGGGTTATTCACCTGATTATATTGAAGCTATGTGGCTGATGTTACAACAAGATACACCTGATGATATCGTGGTGGCAACAGGAGAAGTTCATACTGTAGAGGAATTTGCCAGAGAAGCCTTTATGGCAGTAGGTTTAGATTATAAAGATTATGTAGAAACTGACCCTTCTTTTGTACCGCCTATTTATACGGGTCCTTTAGTTGGAGATTATTCAAAAGCTAAAAAAGTACTTGGCTGGGAGCCAAAAACTACTTTTAAAGAGCTTGTTCAAATTATGGTTCATGCTGATCTGGCTAAATTTTCATAGAAATGGCTGATAATAATATTCCTGCCATTAACTTAAGAAGACAGCACCAAAATCTTAAAAAAGAACTAGATCCAGTTATTCAGGATGTTTTAGCCAGTGGTTGGTATTTATTAGGTCAGCGTTTGGAACAATTTGAACAAAATTTTGCACAGTATATTGGAGTTAAATTTTGTGTTGGTGTTGCTACCGGAACTGATGCTTTAACTCTAAGCTTAAAAGCTCTTGGTTTAGGGAAAGGGGATAACGTAATTGTCCCTGCTAATGTTTATCCTACCGCTTTTGGTGTGGCTTTATCAGGAGTAACTTTAAAATTAGTAGATGTAGATCAAAAAACCCATTCACTTGATCCAAAAAAATTAGAGCAGGCTATTGATAATAAAACCAAGGCTATCATTGCTGTTCATTTATACGGCAACCCTGTAAATTTAGAAGAAATTCAACAAATAGCAAAAAATAAAAATATTTTTTTAGTTGAAGATTGTGCCCAATCTGCAGGTGCGGTATATCAAGATAAAAAAGTAGGCTCTTTTGGAGATGTCGCCTGTTTTAGTTTTTATCCTACTAAAAATTTGGGTGCGGATGGAGATGGTGGAGCAATTTTGACCAGTGATGAGGAACTTTTCCGGAAATTAAAACTCTATCGGATGTACGGGGAAGAGTTACGTTATAAAAGTGTATTAGTTGGTCATAATAGTAGATTAGATGAAATTCAAGCTGCAATTTTAGCTGTAAAACTTAAACATTTGGATGAGTGGAATAAAAGACGCCAAGATATTGCCAGACAATATGAGCAGGGATTTAAAGATTTGCCGGTTAAGTTAGTTGAACTAAATAAAGGGACTTTAAGTGTTTACCACCTCTTTATTATTCAAACACCAAAAAGGGAGGAGTTAAAACGCTATTTAACAGATAAAGGTATCGGTGTGGGTATTTACTATCCTCATCCAATCCATTTGACTGAGTCTTTTGCAGATTTAGGATATCATATGGAAGATTTTCCTGTGGCCGAAAAAATTAGTCAAGAAACGCTATCTTTACCTATTTATCCGGAGTTGACTGATGAAGAAGTTAGTTTGGTAATAAATTCTGTCTCCAATTTTTTTAAATAAAGTTTTCTGATACAATCAAATCATGAAGATCATGAAGAAAGCTGTTGTATTGCTCCCAACTTATAATGAAAAGGACAATATTGAAAAATTTATTAATGAGGTTTTTGCAGAGGAAAAGCATACCTTGGATTGGAAACTTGAAGTTTTAGTATCTGATAGCAATTCACCTGATGGGACTTTAGAATTGGTTAAAAGTTTGGCAAAGAAAAATCCTAAAATTCATGTTATAGAAGTTGGTCCGGGTTTAGGAGTAGGTATTATAGAGGGTCATAGGTATTCTTTAACTCACTTAAAACCAGATGCTTTGATACAACTGGATGCAGATGGTCAGGTAGATTCAAATGTAGTCCCTAAAATGTTGAAAGCTTTAGATCAAGGTTATAACTTGGCTATAGGTTCACGTTTTGTTGAAGGGGGTAAAAATAAGCTTTCTCTGATGAGAAAATTATTTAGTTATGGTGCCTCACTTGTTTATAGGGTTTGTGTTGGCCCATACAGTATTAAAGAGGTTACTAATTCTGCCAGAGCTTTTACTCCTGAGCTTTTTCAAAGAATAGATTTAAACCTAGTACCATGGAGAGAAAAAAGTTTTATTATTCAACCAGCTTTTTTACACGCTGCGGTTGTTGCCGGGGCTAAATACAAAGAGGTCCCGTTAGTTTTTAAAAATAGGGCTGAGGGATATTCAAAAAATAAGGTATTTAATTATACCTATGATGTTTTTACTTATTCCTTTGATGTTTTACTGCATAGATTAGGACTTAATATCCCTTTTTGGAAAATGACTAGGAAAGCTAAAACTTTGGTTAAATTTGGGTTGGTAGGCTTTGCTGGTACCTTAATTGATTTTATATTTTATAAATTATTTATAAAATTATTTGGTTTCCCTCCTCCTACTGCTAAGATTTTTTCTACGGAAATTGCGATAGTTAATAATTTTTTACTTAATAATTTCTGGACCTTTAAATATCGCAGGACCAGTACTAATATTTGGCAGAAATTAGGAATTTTTAATTTAGTGAGTTTAGGAGGACTCATAATTGCGGTAGGAATTGTTAAACTACTATATAATATTTATGGGAATGGATTTGTTGAGATAGGAAGTTTAAAGTTAGCTTATAATAACTTCTTTTTCTTTGCCACAATTCCTCCGGTATTAATTTGGAATTTTACAATGAACCATTTTATCACTTGGAAGAATCAAAAGGAAGATTAGTTGAATAATTCAACATTTGGAAAAGGTGCTGTATTTTGAATAATAAAATTCTGTGAATAAAAATAAATTGCCAGGGCAATAATTATTAAAGCAATTTTAAATTCTTTTGAAGTCAAGAATTTCTCAAAAGCGATAATTACAAAAGGAAAAATTGGTAATGCATAACGGCTAATATCTCTATGGGCAACCATCATCGTAGCTGCCATATAAGTAAAAACAAAAAATGCTAAAGATTTTAAATTTTGTTTAAACAAATAAATGCCACCTAAAAGTCCTGCAAAGTATATATAAATAATATCCTCTAACCAAATATCACCAACCCATACTTGGTTTTTGTTAAATACTTGAAAAGGTGGAAATGTTAAATGAATGTTATTTCCACTATTAAAGTAAGCTAAAAAATCCCCATAGGATAAAAAGTAATAATAAAATATTCCTAGCAAAGTTAAGGGGATAAGTAATAAAGGAAAGTATCTTAAGTGTCTAATGAGTGCTTTAGTTAAACCTTTAACTTTAATTTCAAAATAAAATTGATAATGAATATACAAAGCTAAGGCAATAAATATTAAGATCCCTGGTGATCTTATTAATTGGGCAAACATTCCAAAAATAGAGCTGAGTATTAAATAAAGATAATTATCAGTTTTCTCAAAAATTAGAAAAAAGTAGAAAGTCATAATAGTAAAGAAAATAAATACCGGTTCAGCAGAACCAACACTATGAACAATCAACCACCTTGCAGGTAAAATCAGAAAAATAATTGATAATAGTAAAGGATGATTTGAAAGATTAAATTTCCTAATTAATAGGTAAAAAGCCATAGCGGAAAAAATAGTAAAACTTAAGGATACAAATAACATAGATTTTAAATATCCAAGTAAGGGAGCAAAAATAAATATTAAGAAGGGATAACCGGGAAAATGAGCTGCATAATAAATTGCAGGTAATGATTGAGGAAGTTCGGCAATTAGTTTTGGATTATAAAAGGTTTTAGCAACTACAATATATTCAATCCCATCAAAATTGCGGTAAATTGTAGTGAATCCAGCACTAAAGTCTAAGTTAAAAAAATTAGGCAGCTTTAAAAAATAAGGTAACCAGACTGCAAATGTTAATATAAGTGTTGTCAAAACAATTATTATAAAATCTTTTCCGATTTTAGAGAGCCTTACGCTTTCCATAAGTTTAATTTGATGATAGCATATTAGCATGAGTGTAAAAAGCTTAAGTGTGTTTTTTCCGGCTTACAACGAAGAGGGAAATATCCAAAGAACAACCGAAAAAGCAATTGAGGTTCTAAAAACTAAAAATTTAGAATGGGAAATTTTAATTATTAATGATGGTTCCAAAGATAAAACAGGTGAAATAGCGGATGAGTTAGCCAAAAAATATAAAAATATTAAAGTTGTTCATCAGGAGAATGGTGGTTATGGGATGGCTTTACGTGCCGGTTTTGAAAATGCTAAGTATGATTGGATTGTTTATACCGATGGTGACGGGCAGTTTGATTTTTCAGAGATTGATAAGTTTTTAGATAAGGCTGATTCGGCAGATTACATAATTGGTTACCGTATTAAACGCCAGGATCCTTTTTACCGTCTTATTTTTGCCAAACTTTGGGCGGTATCAGTATTTACTCTTTTTTGGATTTGGGTAAAGGATTTTGATTGTGGTTTTAAGTTGATTAATAAACGGGTTTTAAATAAAATTGAACCCTTAGAATCAAAAAGAGGAGCGATGATAAATGCCGAGCTCATTATTAAAACCAAAAAATATGGTTTTAAAATTGCTCAAGTAGGTGTTTTACATTATCCACGTTTGGCAGGTAGTCCGACTGGAGCAAATATTAAGGTTATAGTCCAATCTTATATTGATTTACTTAAGTTGTACTTTAAATTGCTGTTTAAATGAAAAAAATATCTACTTGGATAAATAAAAATAAGCTAGAGTTTGCTTTACTTATCATACTTATTCTCATAACTTTAGGTTTACGGCTTTATAGAATTAATGAATATATGACTTTTTTGGGTGATGAAGGCCGGGATGCAATAGTTGTTAAAAATCTTTTGGTTAATTATGATCCACCGTTATTGGGACCACCAACATCTGTCGGTAATATGTATCTAGGTCCGCTTTATTACTACATGATGGCCATATCAATGGCAATTGTATGGTTAAACCCCGTGGCTGCAGCCATAATGGTCGCGTTAATTGGTACAATGAGCGTGGGTTTAATCTACTATTTGGCCAGGGAATGGTTTGGAAAAATTGGGGCTTTTTCTGCTGCAATATTATACTCTTTATCTCCACTAAATATTATTTATTCCCGGTCTTCTTGGAATCCTAATCCAGCACCATTTTTTAGTTTGTTAATAATCTTAAGTCTTTATAAAGCTCATCAGAGTAAGAATTATAAATGGTTAATATTGACCGGTATAGCTTTTGCTTTTGTTGTACAAATGCATTATTTAGCATTAATAATGCTTCCGGTAATAACTGTATTGTGGTTATTAGAATGGGTTTTGAACAGAAAAAAATTACCTAAATCATTTTGGAAGTATTCAATCATAGGTATTGTATGTTTTTTAATCTTAATGTCTCCACTTTTTATCTTTGATATCCGCTATAATTTTATGAACTACCGGGCTTTGAGTTCATTTTTTGGTAATAGGGAAACTACAGTTAATTTAAATGTTTTTAATACCTTAGGTAGAGTACTGCCAATTTATGTTAATAATTTAATTTCCCGTTACTTAACTTTTGGCAATACTTCTGGAATTTTTAGTTTTATACCTTGGATTATTTTATTGCCTTTGGTTTATTTTATTTACCTTTATGGCAAGACCAAAAAGCTTAATTGGCCACTTTTTGCTTTGGCTATATGGCTTGGTATTGGGGTTTTAGGCTTAGCACTTTATAAACAAACAATTTATGATCACTACATAGGATTTCTAAACCCCGTACCTTATTTATTATTTGCCGGTCTTTTGACAATTAACTTTAAAAACAAATTTTTTAACAAAATAATTTTAATTTTAGGATTAGCATTGGTATTTTTAATAAGTTTTTCTAATCTTGCAAATAGTCCATTAAAACAGCAACCAAATAATCAATTAAAAAGAACTCAAAATATTGCTAAATTTATAATTAAAGAAACCCAAAATAAACCGTTTAATTTTGCTTTAATTGCCGAACGCAACTATGATCCGGCATATCAATATTATTTAGACTTATATGGTTATAAGCCGGCCAAAGTTCCTTTTAAAATAACTGATCAACTATTTGTAGTATGTGAGGATAAAGTATGCCAACCAATTGGTAATCCAAAACAAGAAATTTCCCACTTTGGTTGGGCGAAGATTGAGTATGAAAAAGAATTAGAAGGAGTCAGAATTTTTAAACTTATTCATAACAATCCTGTAGTTACTAACCCCCAGAAAAAATAAATAATGCTTAAAAAGTATAAAAAAAGAATACGAAGTGAATTTAGTAATTCTCCTAAATTCTATCTAAGCTTTATCTTAATTTTTATTTTTTATATTGGGTCAAGAATTTGGCGTATAGATCAACTACTAGAGTTTAATTATGATCAAGGTCGGGATGCATTAGCAATTAGTTCTCTGTTAAACGGTAATCTAATTCTATTAGGACCAACTACTGGAATTGAAGGTATCTTTCTAGGACCATTTTATTATTATTTCTTAGCAATTGGTTACTTCTTAGGTCAAGGTAGTCCAGTAATAGCTTCAATTTGGCAAACTATTTTTGTCTCACTTGGTTTTGTTATAAGTTTCTATTTGCTAAAAAAATATATCTCTAAGTTTGCTGCAATAACTTATGCTTTATTATCAACTTTTTCCTTTTATTGGATAAAAGATAACCGTTGGCTATCTAATCCCACACCCTCAGCTTTTTTTGTTCCTTTAACTATCCTTTTTTTAATTAAAAGTTTTATTTCTCCACTAATATTTTTACCTATGACTTTTTTAAGCCTAGGGATACTTTTGCAGCTTGAAGCTGCAACTGGTCTTTTTATTTTTTTAACTCTTATAATTTTTATTATTTTTAACTATAAAAAATATAATTTTAAAAGTTTTTTAATTTCAGCATTGTCTTTTTTTATAACTCTTATTCCACAGATTATTTTTGAACTAAAATATAATTTTTTAATTACTAAAAATATAATAAGTTTTATTACTTCAAAAGCTTCTACAAATACTACCAGCACTTTTCAGATACCATCTGAGAAAATTATTATGGAAAGAATTGAACTTTATTCAAATTTGTTTTTTAACACCTTAAAAGTAGATTTTGACTCCCGCTATAATTTTTTATTTGTTATTTTCTTATTAATTTGTATATTTATCTTATATAAAAACTGGCAAAATGTTTTTATTAAAATTACCTCTTTTATATTTTTAGGGGTTTTATTTATTTTACTGTTTTATCAGGGTAATTATGGACAAATTTATTTTTGGTATTTTATTCCTTTGATCCAACCATTTTTTCTGCTTTTAGCTACAGCCTTAAGCTATTTATATTTTAAAAATAAACTTATAAAACCTGTAATTATTTTATTTGTTGTTTTGGTAGTTATAAATCAGTTGGAACTTATTAAAAACTATTTAAATGATGGACTAGATGGTCCAACGACGGTTGCATTAGGAAATCAAGTAAAGGCAGTTAAATATGTGATTGAAGATAGTAAAGGTCAGGCATACAATACCGATGTTTATCTGCCTCCGGTGATCCCTTACCCCTATACTTATTTATTTAATTACTATGGTAAAAAATATAACCAATTACCTTCTCAAAAATTAGTTAGCAATTTATATACCTTACATGAAGTAGATACTGCTATGCCTAAAAGAGAAATTAGCTGGTTAAAAAGACAAGAGGGAATTGGTAAAATAGTAAAACAGGTAAAATTTGGTGGTATAAGTGTAGAAAAAAGAGAGAGGTTAAAAAATGAGTAATCCTAAGTTATCAGTTATTGTCCCATCTTATAATGAGTCAGCTGAAATTAAGTTAAAAGCTTTAGCAGATATTGATAAATTCTTAAAACTGCAAAATTATAGTTATGAGGTCTTAATAGTTGATGATAAATCAACTAATGGAACTTTGGATTTGGTTAGAAAAGAAATTAAAAACAGAAAGAATTTTTTACTACTGGAAAATGAGCATGGTGGCAAAGCAATTACAGTAATGAGTGGTTTACTTAAGTCAAGTGGAGAAATTGCTCTTTTTACTGATATGGATCAAGCAACCCCGATTACTGAAACTAGTAAACTGTTAGAAAATATTGAGCAAGGTTATGATATTGCCATTGGTTCCAGGAATGAACGCAAAGATGCACCTATTATTAGGAAGATAGCATCAATAGGGTTTGTGTTACTTAGAAATTTAATTTTAGGTTTACCTATTAAAGATACACAATGTGGTTTTAAGGCTTTTAAAAGGGAAACTGTTAATCTTATTTTTCCTGAGCTACTCAAAAGCTGGGAGCATATGAAATCCAAAGGAGCTGCTGTTAATGCAGGTTTTGATATAGAGACTTTGTATTTAGCAAAGAAAAAAGGTTTTAAAGTAGTTGAGGTAGGAGTGGAGTGGCACCATGTACAAAATGAAAAACAGGTACAACTTGTGCAGGACGCAATAGAGTCAATTAAGGATATGTTAAGAATTAGAATTAATAGTTTTTGTGGTAAATATAACTAACTCTTCAAATTTAAGCCTGATTTAGTGCATAATAGGAAAGATGCCAAACCTCCTTAAATTTACTAAAAAAGAATTAATTATTCTTTTGGGTTTAATTATTTTATACCTGGTATTAAGGCTTCCTAATTTAACTTACCAGCCTATTTTTGCTGATGAAGCCATCTATATCAGATGGGCTCAAGTAATAAGAGCTGAGCCGACTTTAAGATTTTTGCCTTTAAGTGATGGTAAAACTCCACTTTTTATGTGGGTGATGATACCGCTTTTTAAGATTTTTAAAGATCCGTTGTTTGCCGGTAGATTATTATCAGTAATATCAGGACTTTTTACACTAAGCGCTGCTTTTTTAATTTCTGGGTATTTTTTTAATAAAAGAACTGCTTTTTTTTCTGTCTTTTTTTTAGCTATTACACCTTTCATTGTTTTTTTTGACCGGATGGCTTTGGTTGATTCGATGTTGGCTACTTTCTCACTTTGGTCTTTGTATATCGGTTTGCTAGTAGTTAAATTTAAAAGAATAGACTTATCAATGTTATTGGGATATTTACTGGGAGGATCAATGTTAGTTAAAACCCCTGGGGTGTATAATGTTCTTGCCTTACCTGTAACTATATTTGCATTTGACTGGGCTAAAAATGGTAGGGATAAGCGTTTATTGCAAGTATTGGGACTTTTTACACTAGCTGTAACCATTGCTTTTGCAATTTATAACATCTTGAGATTAGGACCAGGTTTTACTAATTTAACTTCTAGAAACCAAGATTATATTTTTCCTCTCTCAAAAATAATTGAAACACCTTTAGATCCTTTTATTCCACATAGCAGGGACTTAGCTGATTGGTCAAGTAAACTATTAGGGTTTCCCCTAATTATATTATTAATTTATTCTTTGGTGATTGTTGCAACCAAAAGAAATAGATATGCACTTGCTCTAATTGGTTGGAGTGTTATCCCTTTAATGATTGAGATGAATCTTTACCGCACCTTTACTGCCAGATATGTTTTATCCTCAATTGCTCCTTTATTAATATTAGCAGGTTATGGAATTGATAATTTGTTATCAACATTTAGCAAAAATAAATGGCTAATACTGCTAGTTTTGGTTGTATTAATTGCTTGGCCAGCATATTTTAACTTTAACCTTTTAACTAATTTAGATAAGACTCCACTTCCATCTAATGAGCGCAGGGGATATTTAGAAGATTGGACTGCCGGTTATGGCTTAAAAGAGATCGCTTCTTTTTTACAGGCAGAAGCAAAAAAAAGTGGATTGGTTGTTGTGGGAACAGAGGGAAGTTTTGGAACATTACCTGATGGTTTGCAAATCTATCTGGATAAATCTAGGGATGTAATAGTGATTGGAGGAAAAGCCACAATTTCAGCCCAGTTAAGAGAATCAGCGGAAAAAAACCCAACTTTTTTTGTAGCTAATAAATCAAGATTTCAGGTAAACGCTAAAGGAGCATCAGATTATGGATTAGAGCTACTTAAAGAATATCCAAAACTTTATACTAAAACTTCAAATAATCCTCAGGATGCAATTTTATTGTTTAAAGTTTTGGATAAAATCCCAAATAATCAACTTAAAAAATGAGGATTAAAAGATACTTAATTGCAATTATTGCAGTTATTTTACTAACCATACCTGCTTATCAGTCTCTTCTTAGAGCTGGATTTTATTCAATGCACGATGATCTACAAGCCTTTAGGATTTTGGAGATGGATCGGTGTTTTAAAGATTTGCAACTTCCTTGTAGATGGGTGCCTAATAGTGGTTACCAATTTGGCTACCCTTTGTTTTTATTCTACCCTCCAAGTGCCTATTATGTAGGAGAAATCTCTCATCTTTTAGGGCTTCAATTTATAGACGCTACTAAGTTTGTCTTTATTTTTGGCTTTATTACTTCAGCTTTAGCGATGTATTTATTTTTAAATTCTTTTCTAAAAAGTTGGCCGGCTTTGGTTGGTGCTTTAATGTATACTTATGCCCCGTATAAAGCAGTCGATGTTTATGTCAGGGGAGCACTTAGTGAATTTTTTGCTTTAACCTTTTTTCCGCTGATATTTTGGGCAATTTTTAAACTAATAAAAACAGGTAGATGGCAGTATAGTGCATTCCTAGCCTTAAGTATTGGTGGCTTACTTTATACTCATAATTTGATGAGTATATTATTTGCTCCTTTAGCAATTGTCTGGACCATTACTCTTTTAATAACAGAAAAGAAATGGAAGTTGTTACCTAAAATTATAATTGGCGGTATCTTAGGAGTTGGATTTGCAGCATCCTTTAGTCTACCTGTAGCATTTGAGAGAAATTATGTGCATGTAGATTCAGTTATAAGTGGATACTTTGACTACAGGCAACATTTTGTAAATTTTGGACAATTATTTTTTTCAACATTCTGGGGCTATGGATCATCTGTTTGGGGGCCATATGATGGGCTTTCTTTATCAACGGGCCAATTACAATGGTTTATGGGATTAATAGGAGTTGTATTAGCAAGCGTCCATTTTAAGAAATATAAAAAAATAACAATTATAACTTTAGTGTTAGCAGTGTTGGAGCTTGGTGTTTTATTTATGATGCACCAAAAATCCAGTTTTATTTGGGCTAAATTTCCATTTTTAGCTTATATCCAATTTCCCTGGAGACTACTAGGTCCGAGTATTTTTTTGCTCTCTATTCTTGGAGCAATTGCAGTCTATTTTGCTAGTAGTGAACAGATGATAAACAGAAAAAGATGGTTTGGAGAAACTACCTTTTCAATATTAATGGGAGTAATTATTATTGTAGGTTTATTAGTGTTATACCAGCCATTTTTTAAACCGAATGGTTGGTTAAATATTTCCGATAAAGATAAATTTTCAGGTAAATCTTGGGATAAACAATTAACAATTAGTATTTTTGATTATCTTCCGATCTATTCTAAATTACCTCCTATAAACCGGGCTCCCGAAAAACCTGAAGTATTAGAGGGAAAGGCAGAGTTTAAATATTATAAAAAAGGGAGTAATTATCAATATGGTGAAGTTTATGTCCAAAAGGAAGCTTTAGTTAGGGCTCCGCTTTTTGACTTCCCTGGAATGCAAGTTAAAATAGACGGTAAAAAGGTAAATTATGTAAATAACGATTGTCGTAACCAGCCATTCTGCTATGGCCTGATAACTTTTAAAATCCCTGAAGGTCAACATAAAATTAATATTAAATTGGAAGATACTCCTCCGCGTAGCTTAGGAAACATAATTTCAATATTTTCTCTCTTAGGAATTGCTGGACTGTTTATTCTAAAAAGAAACAATGAAAAATAAGTGGCAATTTATTTTGATTTTAATCTTTGGTTTAGTAGTGGCTGCCCCGGTTGTTCATTCGGGTTATTTTCCCCATCATGACGATTTACAGGTAATGAGAATATTTGAAATGAGAAGATGCTTTGCAGATTTACAGCTGCCATGTAGATGGGTACCAGATATGGGATACGGTAACGGCTTCCCTCTTTATAATTATTATGG
>DAHXOS010000105.1 GCA_027364775.1 bacterium | reverse complement strand
CAAAACCTAAAACATTATCTACAGTTCTCATGAAGGAAATGTAATCTTTTCTACTAAACTTAGGAAGTGTGTAAATTAATTTGTTAAAATCACTTGGCAATTGTAGTTACTGTCTCAAATGTATCATAACTTTTTCAGTATAGGAATTTATATATCAAATATTGGTATACTTAAAAGATGATCGCATTTGGACATACTGGTATTGGAATAGGAGTGGGCTTAGGGACATACTATTTGTTGGGAGACTCTAATCCAACCTTAACCTTACTAACTGCTGGATCTGCAGGTTTTGTATCACATTATCTGGCTGACCTTGTGCCTCATGGGCATTTTACAAATTTTAAAGATTATAAATCCAAGGTTTGGAAACCGATTGTTTTTGATTTGGGATTAACATTTTTAATTGTTTTTGTTTTAAGTTATTTTAAATTTGGTTTTAGTTTAAAAACCTGGAGTATTTTATTTGGGATAGGCGGTGCTCAACTGCCTGATGTTATAGATGGTTTAATGTATTTAGGACTATTACCAATTAAAGGACCTTTAAAGCTTGAAAATAAACTTCATATTTTAACCCATTGGCATGGAAAGTTTGAAAAAGGTCTAATGTGGGATTTAAAACGGGACATTTATCAGGTTATAATTTACCTACTGGCTTTATTATTAATTATTAAATGGTAATAAATAAAAAATTCTTGCTTATTTTTTCTTTTGTTTTACTACTTTTATTTATATTTTTTTCCTATTTAGTAGCCAAGGAAACCTTTACCCAAATAGATTTTAATACCACGGTAAAATTTCAAGATAAAATCAGCCGAAAACTAGATTGGCCTTTCTCGCTACTATCACTAATAGGCACAGTAGAGATTACTGGCCTATTTTGGCTGGGACTGGTAATTATGATGATTATAAAAAGATTTTGGCTAACTACTTTGAGCTTAATGCTACTTCCAGTTGCTCTAGCAGCAGAACTTTTTGGTAAAGTATTTATTTACCATCCAGGACCCCCTTATTTTTTCTACCGGGGATTAATTAATTTTAGATTGCCCAGTAACTACGTACCTGTTGATTACTCTTACCCATCCGGTCATGTTTTAAGGACATCTTTTTTGATTTCATTTTTAATATTGTACTTTTATTTTAGGGTTAAGTTCCGGTACCAGATATTTATTCAAATTTCTCTTGCCTTTTTTTTGTTGTTAATGCTAATTTCTAGAATTTATCTTGGTGAACATTGGTTATCAGATGTAATTGGTGGTCTTTTAATGGGTACTTCTTTTGGTATACTATCTGGCATAACAATACCTATAAAAAAGCATGGATAATAAAAAACCCTTATCCTTAGTCATCTTTGGAATCACTAGTAACCTAGCCCAAAAATATTCTCTTCATGCCCTTTATGATATGCAGCAAAAAGGGATTTTACCGGAAAATATTCAAATTATAGGTAATGCCAGAAGGCCTCTTAATAAAGAAGAGTTTGCAGATTTTGTCCAAGACTCCTTAAATAGCAGAAATGTCCATCATCCTCATTCAATAGATAATCAGGTTTTAGAACAACTGATTAATAAGATTGATTATCTGCAGGGTAATTTTGATGATCCAAATTTTTATCTAATGTTAAAACAGCTGATTAAGAATCCTAATATTATCTTCTATTTAGCAACACTTCCCGATCTTTACCGCAATATCTTTGAAAACCTTAAGCTAACAGGATTAGATAGCAGCTTACGTGGTTGGGTTAGGATTATGGTTGAGAAACCGTTTGGGATTGATTTGAAATCAGCTAAGGAACTGAATAAACTACTGCTAAATTATTTTAAAGAAGAGCAAATATTTAGGCTGGACCATTATCTTGGCAAAGAAACCTTGCAAAATATTTTAACCTTTAGATTTGGAAATAATATTTTTGAGCCACTTATTAATCATAAATACATTGATCACATCCAGATAACAGCAGCCGAGGATTATGGGGTAGGAATGAGAGGAAGTTATTATGATCAGGTAGGGGCTTTAAAAGATGTTGGCCAAAACCACCAGTTGCAGATGTTAGCATTTGCAACGATGGAGGCCCCGGAACAGTTTACAAATGAAGCTATAACAGCCCAGAGGCTAAAAATACTTACCGCTTTAAAACCGTTAAAAGACAAAATTGTCTTTGGCCAATATCAAGGTTATCAAAGTGAGCCTAATGTTAATCCAAATTCCCAGACAGAGACTTTTTATGCCTATAAAACCTTTATAGATAACAATAAATTTAAGGATATCCCTATTTATGTTCGGGCAGGTAAAATGTTAAAGCAGTTAGCTACGGAAGTGAGTATAGTTTTTAAAAATCCGGTCAAAAACTTATTTGTTAGTCACAATTTAGGCTTTGAACCTAATATTTTAATCTACAGGATCAAACCAAATGAAGGAATAGTTTTAAAAATTGTCACTAAAAAGCCTGGACATAAGGTTGAATTGGAACCTGAATATATGCAGTTTTGCTACAAATTAGATCATCATTCTCATTACATCCCTGACCCTTATGAAAAACTGTTAATAGATACAATCTCAGGTGACCAGACTTTCTTTAATTCAGCAGAAGAGGTTGAAGCCCAATGGGCTTTTATTGATTCTTTAATTTCTCAAAAACCACAAATTGAACTTTATGAACAAGGTTCCTGGGGACCAAAAGCTGCAATAGAACTTATTGAGGCAGATGGTAGAACATGGTTGGAACCCTCTATGGATTTTTGTAAAGTTTAATTTTTCTTTACAGAATGACCGCCAAATTTGCCCCGCATAGCTGATATACTCTTGTTCCTAAAACTATTTGCAGAATTTTCATCAACATTTTCAGATTCTAATCTAACTTTAAATGAATCTTTCAAAACCGGCACATCTACTCCCAACTCCTGAGCAGTATTGATAGTCCATTCTCCTTCTCCTGTATGACCAATTTTTGATGAATATTCACTTAATTCAGGCTCTTCTCTTAAAGCTTCCTCTGTCCAACCAACTAATCTTGATTCAATTACTGATTTATTATTGTAAACTCTAAAAATTTCAGATAGGTTAAGGTCAAAAGGAGAAGCTTTTAACACTGCTAATCCCTCACCAATTGCCTCCATCATTCCATATTCAATACCGTTATGAACCATCTTGGCAAAATGTCCCGCCCCAATTGGACCAAAATAGCCATAAGCATCAGGAGAAGAAATCAGTTTTACCAATCCTTTTATTTTTTCATAATCTTCCTTTAATCCCCCAATCATTAAACAGGCCCCATTCCTAGCACCATTTGGTCCTCCGGATACTCCAATATCCATAAAATGAACTTTTTTGGCTGTTATTTTTTCATTCCTTTTTAGGGTATCTTTATAAAAAGAATTTGCTCCGTCTATTAATAGATCCTCAGGCTCAAGAAGTGGCAAAACTTCATCAATAATTTGATCTGTTACCTCTCCTGCTGGCAACATTAACCAAACAATTCTGGGGGTTTCTAATTTAGAAATTAACTCTTCAATAGTTTCACAAGTAATAGCACCAACTGCTGCAACTTCTTCCCGGGGTTGAGGTGATCTATTCCAAGCTACAATTTCTACACCTTGTTCTAACAGATGTAAAACCATATTTTTACCCATCTTACCAAGTCCAATATACCCAATTTTCATTTTATAAATCCTTTTTGCAAAAAAAGTTACAAATATAACCAATACCCATGATATTAGAATAATTTATTTTGTTAAAAAGATTAATAACGGACTACTCTAGAGCTTTGTAGATTTTGTTTTAACCAATTACTAAATTCTGTGTTTATTTTTTGCTGCAATAGTTGTTGTTTAACACTCTCTTTTATTCTGGCAGAGGTAGAAGCATCTTCTGTACCACTAAGCTGTTGGTTATTTTCCTGTAAATATTTATTAATTTCATCATCACTGACATTAACATTATTACCAAACATCCTCTGTCTTAAAATTTGTAAGCTTACTAATTTTTTAAATTCTTCCTGGGTAATACCCTGAGCCTGTAATGCTTGGTTTAAATTATCTTTACCTCCTTGCTCTCCTTCTATTTTTCTTATCTCATTGTTTAATTCCTGATTAGATACTTTTATTCCTCTTTTTCCTGCTTCAATAAATACTAACTTCTCAACTATTAATTGTTCTTTTACATCTTTACCATATCTTTGTTCTAAGACTTTATATTCCTCAAACCTGGTAATAGGTCTTTTATCTACCCAAGCAACTATAAAAAATTTACCAGCAGCAAGAAGCAAAATTACCAAACCTAATAAGGCTAAAAATGGCCAAACTCTACGATCTATTTTTGAAAGATTTCTTGACGCATTAAATTTTAAATTATTGACTGTATTAAACTTACCTCCAGATGAAGAAGAGGTGGTAACTTTTTCCACCTTAACTTTTGTATCTTTTTTATTAATTTTATTGCTAACTGCTGTTTTCTTTATTCTAGGCATAGATTTTGTTTCTAATCAATATTATCATTAAATATGCAATTTGCAAGGAGGAAGATCAAATTACTTCAGATTAATTTTAAAAAAATGATTTTAAATAAAAAAATTAAATTTACAACTAACCTTTTAGATAAAACCATTGGCCTAATTGGAAATCATGAATTTAATGGAATAGTATTTAAAACCAGGTTTGGGATACATACTTTTGGATTGAAAGAAACAATAACAGTATTAATTTTAGATAAAAATAAAAAAGTTGTAAAAACAAAGTACCTAGATCCTAATTCATTGTTTTTTTGGAATCCTAAATATTTTTGGGTTATAGAGTTGAGAAAAAAAGTCCAAATTAAAGTAGGAGATAAAATATCTTTTTAGTCAAAAAGTAAGAAGAATAGTCTGAATAAAACTTATAGATGCCAATATTTTTTAAATCGCCTGAAGAAATTATGTGACATCAATTTAGTTGGCACTATCTAGGTGAAGGCATTTCACAACAATACGAGATACTTAAGAACTTGGAAAACTTTTACAATTATATCTAGTAGCTATTATTTAGATTCTCTAAGAGTTCTGGAAACACGAGCAAATGTAACTTGTCCATTCCCAACTCCGCCTGCTAAAGCTCCAAATCCACCACCTATAACTGCTCCTCGTATATCACCTATTGCATAACCTGCTGTGCCTAAGCCTATTGCTAAACCAACCGCTGATTCTAAAGATGATTTTAATGCTTCTACATAAGCACGTATTGGTCTTCCTTGTTTGGCAAATTCTTGCGCTTTTTCTGCAGACATTACACCAGCTACCACTCCTCCCATAGCTCCACCAATCCCGATTCACACTTCGGCTCCAATTCTT